>USCF01000036.1 GCA_900553115.1 uncultured Alphaproteobacteria bacterium | reverse complement strand
AATTTAGTCGAAGTCGCTAAAAACATAACTGATGAATTTAATATGATTTTATTTGTTCAAAAAGATTCTGAAAGTGATGTGGGTTCAAGTGCTGTGGTACTATTTAATAAAAATAGTTTAAGAAAAGCAACATTAAGCGACATAAATCAAAAATGTAATGTTACCATAAAAGAAGGCGGTTATGTACATTTTACGCTCTATATAAATCCTTATTGACAGTATTTTAATAAAGCAAAACACCTCGTTTGAAAAACGAGGTGTTTGCCGGAGTTAAAAAACTTAAATATCCAAGTTTTGTACTTTTAGAGCGTTTTCTTGAATAAATTCTTTACGAGGTTCAACCACATCGCCCATCAAAGTAGAAAATGCTTCATCGGCTTCTTCAATACTGTCAATTTTAACTTGCAGCAAAGAACGAGCTTCCGGATCCAAAGTTGTTTCCCATAGCTGTTCTGGATTCATTTCTCCCAAACCTTTATAGCGTTGGATAGAAATGCCTTTTTTACCGGCAGCTGTAACGGCGTTCATCAAACTAACCGGACCATCGACGCGCTTTTCGCCCAAAGCCTTTGTGGTTAGCTTAGAAGATTGGGCAAAGTTTTCGGTTAAAAACTCGTGCATATCGTTCAAGACTTTACCTTCCGGACTTTCTAAAATGTTCGCGCCGATAACGTGCTCTTCTTTCACGCCGCGCAGAACGCGATAGAACACCACGCTGCCTTCTTCGTTAAGTTCGGCTTTCCAACCGCGGTCATATTCGGCTTCCAGAGTATCCAAGCGCTGCGCCATTTTATTCAATTCGGCTTGCAATGCGGCTTTGTCTTTCAAAATTTCCGGATTAAACAAACCGCGGATAGCCATTTGTTCTACAATTTTTTCCGGAGCTTTTAGGGTTAAGGCTTTAATCATACTGTTGGCGCGTTTTGTGCTTTCTACAAAAGCAATCAAATCTTGACCAATCAGGCGTTCGCCGTTTGCTGTTTCCAACGAACCATCCTCGCAGCCGCCGTGAATAAGGTAATCTTCCATTTCGCGGTCGTCTTTGATGTAGATGATAGAGTTGCCGCGTTTAGCTTTATAAAGAGGCGGCTGAGCAATATATATGTAGCCGCGGCGGATAAGCTCCGGCATTTGACGATAGAAGAATGTCAGCAACAAAGTTCTGATGTGCGCGCCGTCGACATCGGCATCGGTCATGATAATGATTTTGTGATAGCGGCATTTATCGGCGTCAAAGTCATCACGGCCGATACCTGTGCCAAACGCGGTAATCATCATACCGATTTCCGCCGAACTCAGCATGCGGTCAAAACGAGCGCGTTCCACATTCAAAATTTTACCGCGTAACGGCATAATAGCTTGGTTTTTACGGTCACGCCCCTGTTTTGCAGAACCGCCGGCCGAATCTCCCTCCACAATGAACACTTCGGAAAGAGCCGGATCTTTTTCTGAGCAATCTGCCAGTTTACCAGGGAGAGAGGCGATGTCTAAAACACCTTTGCGGCGGGTTAATTCACGAGCCTTGCGAGCGGCCTCACGAGCGGACGCAGCCTCCACAATTTTACCGACAATAATTTTAGCTTCGGTAGGATGTTCGTCTAACCATTCCTTGAGTTTGTCGCCAACGGTGTTTTCCACCACCGGACGAACTTCGGAAGAAACCAATTTATCTTTGGTTTGTGAAGAAAACTTAGGGTCTGGAGCTTTAACTGACAAAACGCAGGTCAAGCCTTCACGCATATCTTCACCGGTGATAATGTTCTTATCTTTTTTCAATAAGCCGTTTTCCATAATGTAGTTGTTGATGGTGCGGGTAAGCGCGCCGCGGAAACCGGCCAAGTGCGTGCCGCCGTCTTTTTGCGGAATGTTGTTGGTAAAGCAAAGCATTGTTTCGTTATAAGCGTTAGTCCACTGCAAAGCTGCGTCAACTACAATACCGTTGTTTTCGCCGCTTACTGCGATAATGTTTTCGTGCAGAGGCGCTTTAGATTTGTTCAAGTGGCTGACAAACGCCGACAAACCGCCTTCATAGTGAAAATCCAACTCTTTCGGTTCGGCGCCGCGGTTGTCTATCAAACGCAAATATACGCCGGAGTTTAAGAAAGCTTTTTCACGAATAGAACGTTCCAAGGTTTCAAAATTAAATTCAACTTGTGTAAATGTTTTCGGCGATGGCAAAAATGTTACTTCTGTGCCGTGGCGATTCGGTGCGTCGGCCACAACGTGAACGTGTTCTACCACGTTACCATCGGCAAAGCTGGCTTCATATTCTTTATCGTTACGCCAAATTTTTAACTTTAACCAAGTAGACAGGGCATTTACTACCGAAACGCCCACACCGTGCAAACCACCGGAAACTTTATAGGAATTGTTGTCAAACTTACCGCCGGAGTGCAATTCTGTCATGATAACTTCTGCGGCAGAAATACCTTCTTCTTTGTGCGTATCAACAGGCATACCGCGGCCGTTGTCACGAATAGTTGCCGAACCATCAGGATTAAGAATAACCAAAGTTTTATCACAATATCCGGCCAGCGCTTCATCAATAGCGTTATCCAATACCTCATAAATCATGTGGTGCAGACCGGAACCGTCATCGGTATCGCCGATATACATTCCCGGACGTTTGCGCACAGCGTCCAAACCGCGCAAAACTTTGATGGAGTCGGCGTTATATTCTTGTTCACTTTTCAAGTATTCTTCTTCTGTTAATTCAGTCATTGAAAATCCTCTTAAAATCTAATTTTTCACATAGAACAAATATAGCCCGAACCGCCAAATTTACCAAGTAGAAAATGCAAGTTATGAACGGAAAACATCTAAAAAATACGCTTGATTTTTATTTCAAAAAAAGCTAGATTAAACGGAGATAATTTATAATTTTTGTTTATTATTTTAAGCTTATGAAAAATTTTATTATTTTGTTGGGAGTAGCTGTTGTAACCGGTATTTTGGGTTGTGCCGAGTTTTTTATGAAGTGTCCGTTTGAGTGGCATATGAGTGAAATTATCGGCGGAATTTTTTTGCTGGCTATGGGCTTGCTGTGGAACTTTCGCGTTTACTTCAGTTTTCGCAAGTTGCTGTTTCCTTTGTTGGGAGGAATATTGCTTATAGTTGCTGTAAATGTGGCGACTAATGCTTTGTTTTTGTTGCGAATGTTGTTTGAATCGTGTCCGGATATGTCGGGGGGAATGCTTCTTATTCTTACCTTTCTTACAGCTATTTATGTGCCGTTTATTTATATTGGTGCTATTTGGCTGTATTTGTATCGTTTTTGCGATTTACGCGATATGTTTATGCGGCTCAAACAAGATATCTAAGCTAAAAAAAGAGAAACTATTTAAAATAGTTTCTCTTTTTTTTATTTTCTTACATCAAAAATTTCAAATTTAGATTTTAGATAGCTTAATAGCGCGGAATCATCAAAGAATTTATCACAATCGGAATCTTGCGTGGTTTTATCTGTTGGTATTGGCCGATATTTTTGCAAATAGTATTCTTTAACGCCCAAGGCAGATAGCTCATCAGCTATGTTGTAAATATCTGCAATCTCCAAAATACGCGGATCACAAGTGGTGCGACATTCAAAGTGTATGCCGCTGCCAATCAAAATCTGCAAGCTTTCTTTGATATTGCCGATAGGCGTCGGGCAACCTGTAACTTTGGTGTATCTTTCCGTATCCAGCGGAACTTTTATATCCATACCCACCCAAGAAACTTTATCAATAACCTTTTTTAGCGCTTGAGGGTTATATCCGCCGGTGTGCAGCCCAATATCAAAGCCCATATCTTTTACAATATCCATCGCTTGCGGCAAATTGCTTTGCATTAACGGTTCGCCGCCGCTAAACACAACTGCGTCCAAAATACCTTTGCGATGTTCCAGCAAATTTATAAGTTTATCCCAACCGGTATTGTCATTGCTGTTAGGATTCTGCAGCGAAGCATTATAGCAAAACGGACAGCGCCATGGACAGCCTTGCATAAAAACAACAGCGGCTATCTTAGTTGGAAAATCGACGATACTGAATTTTTCAATATCGCCGATTTTTAACAAATCAGAAGTCATAAAAAATCTTCTTATTCTGCCGCCAAAGTGCAGCCGCAGTCATTATCCAAATACATAACTGCTTTTTCTTCACAAAAACATTTACGAGAATAGTATTCTGACTTTTTACCCTTATTGAATTCAGAAACCGGACGATGATAGCCCATAACTCTGGTCCAAATTTCGCAAGGCTGTCTTTCGGCGTCTGTTAATTTGATGTCTTCAATATTGATAGTGTTTGTCATAATTTTATCTCCTAAAAAATGTTTAATATATCTATTTTGTAAAATTAAGCAGCATTGCTGGCTTTTAACTTTTTCAATTTTGCGGCTTTCTTCTCTTCGTCGCAAATCGGGCAGAATTTGTGCTCGCCGGCTAAATAGCCGTGTTTCGGACAAATAGAGAAAGTCGGAGTAATTGTGATGTATGGCAAGCGGTAGTTTGTCAAAACTTTTTTAATCAGTTCGCCGCAAACTTTTGCCGAAGAAATACGCTGGCTCATATAAAGGTGCAACACGGTGCCACCGGTGTACTTAGATTGTAAGGTGGCTTGCAAATCTAAAGCCTCGAACGGATCATCTGTATAACCAACAGGTAATTGCGAAGAGTTTGTGTAATATGGATCTTCTTTAGTGCCGGCTTGAATAATTCCTGGAAAACGCTTTTTATCTTCACGCGCAAAGCGATAAGTCGCGCTTTCTGCCGGAGTTGCTTCCAAATTGTACATATGGCCTGTTTCTTCTTGAATTTTTACTAAGCAGCCACGGATATAATCTAAGAATTTTTCTGCAAAAGCTTTACCCCATTCATCGGCAACATTGTGTTCGTCATTAGTAAAGTTGCGAATCATCTCGTTAATACCATTTACACCGATAGTTGAGAAGTGGTTGCGCAAAGTTCCCAAATAACGTTTGGTGTATGGGTACAAACCATTGTCAATCAAGCGTTGAATAACTTTTCTCTTAATTTCCAAAGAAGTGCGGGCAATGTTCATCAACTCATCAACACGAGCGAACAAGGCTTGTTCATTGCCTTTGAACATATAACCCAAGCGAGCGCAGTTGAACGTTACTACACCGATAGAACCTGTTTGTTCAGCCGAACCAAACAAACCGTTTCCTTTTGCCAACAATTCACGCAAATCCAGTTGCAAACGGCAGCACATAGAGCGGATTTGACCTGGTTTCAAAACAGAGTTAATAAAGTTTTGGAAATAAGGCATACCGTATTTGGCTGTCATTTCAAATAAAAGCTGTGATTTTTCATCATCCCATGGAAAATCAGGTGTCATGTTATATGTTGGAATAGGAAATGTAAACGGACGCTCCAACACATCGCCTGCCATCATTACTTCTATATACGCACGGTTAATCATATCCATTTCTTTTTGGCAATCACCGTAAGTAAACGGCATTTCTTCCTGACCTTCAATAATCGGCATATAATTTTCATCATGACCGGCAATATGACCGCCGATGTACGGATGCTGATTGCGCAAATCTTCAGGGCAAACCCAGTCAAAAGTAAAGTTTGTAAACGGTGTTTGTGAGCCCCAGCGAGAAGGAACGTTCAAATTATAAACCAATTCCTGAATAGATTGCTTAACTTGGTCAAAAGTCAAATTATCTTTCTTAACATACGGAGCCAAATAGGTGTCAACAGATGAAAAGGCTTGAGCTCCGGCCCATTCGTTCTGCAGAGTCCCCATAAAGTTAACCATTTGCCCAACGGCAGAAGTCAAGTGCTTTGGAGGATTAGCCTCTGCTTTGCCTTTTACCCCGTTAAAGCCTTCTTTTAATAAGTTCTTCAAAGACCAACCGGCACAATAAGCAGCCAACATATCCAAGTCATGAATATGAATATCGCCGTTGCGGTGAGCTTCGCCGACTTCTGCCGGATAAACATGGCTCAGCCAGTAGTTGGCTGTAACTTTACCGGAAACATTCAAAATTAAGCCGCCGTTAGAATAACCCTGATTTGCATTAGCGTTAACACGCCAGTCCAACTTCTCCAGATATTCATTAATAGAGCTTTCAACGTCTACCATAACTTTGTGGTCAGAACGCATACGGTTGCGTTTGTCACGGTATAGAATATAAGCCTTGGCAGTGGCAAAATAGTTTGCAGAAATCAACACTTGTTCAACAATATCTTGAATTTGTTCAATTGAAGGCAGAGATTCGGTGAATTTGTGATTGATAACTTTCATCACCTGTGCGGTTAAAAGCCAAGCATCGGATTCGTCAAATTCTCCGGTTGAAGTACCGGCTTTCAAAATAGCGTTATAGATTTTGTTTTCATCAAACGGAGCCAAAGTTCCGTCACGCTTGGTAATGCTTTCAACTTTAGTGTCGATTTTGTTCATTTTGGTATTTTGCTCTGTACCCATTATAAAATTCTCCCTTTGACGTTGTAAAATATTTATTGGCTTATACTACATATAGTATGAATATTTTGTAAACAAACAATATATAGTATACCCAACTTTTTATTTTACAGCGAAGTATTTTGTATTTTCTGAAATACATACTAAAAAAATAAAGAGCCTTTCGACAAGGAAAATAATGTTACTATTTTGTAAAATTTATCTAACACTCTAATTTTGAGAATAAAAAATTTTTTTGGTATGTATATAACATTGTTAATCTTTATTAATGATACGGGATATATTTCTTAGATTTAAAAACAAGTGGTTACATACAACAGTTTGATTCAAGTAGTTTAAAAATTTTATTTTAGAGGAGAACGGCAATATCATTCTTATAAAAAGGAGTCGCAAGGGTAATTTTCTTAAAAACCCGATTCTCTTTTTAAAACAAAAGAGCCTGTAAAAAAACACAGGCTCGATTTATAAATGCTCAAAATCTATCTGACAGGGGCAAAAACCTGTACGTCATCAAGAGTTTCATCAGTACATTGATTGCCGTGGCAGCGTTTCATCACCGTAGCTTTTCGGCTGCGGTTGAGGCCGCGAACTTTAATAGACGGAACATAAACTTCAACAATAGTCAATTTGAATGTCAAATATGCGATGTTGTTGTTTTTATCCAAAGCGTAGATTTTGATTTTATATACGCCGCCGTCGCGAGGCATTGCCATACCGCTGAACACACGGGTGGTTGGATTATATTTGAGCCATTTTGGCAGCGGTGTGTCGTCTATCAAACCGGCTTTGGTTGTGATGTTTTCATCTTTCCAGCCCATTTTTTCAAATACCGAGCTAGGAACCACGATATTGATATGTTCACCGGTTTCATAAGTTACGTCCGGCAGCAATTTTTCTGACGACAAATTAACCGGAGGACGACGGCTTGGAATATCCATCAAATACGGACGGTTATCCGGAATAAACTCACCTTTGCGCCATTTATCCAAGTTGTCGCGAAGGGCAACGGCAATTTTAGACGGCGATTCGTTTAACATATAATAAGGAACGGCGTCTAATCCGATAGTGGCATAAAGTGTGGCCAAGGCGTCTTGCAAATCAACATAAGCCAAAGAGGCCTTAGTTTCATCGGCGATGGCGCGTGCTGCCTCTAACTGACTTTTTTCAGCGTGACTGCCATTGGCCGAAGTTACGTCTTCAGCAATATTTTCTGAAGTTCCGGCAATTTCATAGGCAATCTGATAGTCTTCTGTTGCCGAAGTGTATCTGGCCCAGGCAATGTATACCTGATTCAAAATCAAAGAAGTCATACGTTGACGGCGCAAATCAGTCATCATTTGTTGGCTTACTCCGGCGCGGGTGTCTTCATATACCAGCATAGAAGCCTCTTTAGCGGCATTGCACCATTTTTGATTGTAGGTGTTTGGATTGTTTTTATAGCCGCTGCCGTTATCATCGCGGAAGTTTGTGATAATCATCTCTAAATCATCCGAACTTGTCAGCAAATCATGTACTTTCAGCTCCGGACGATTGGTGAGAGCCAGCCATTCCAAACGAGAAAGGTTTGATTTAATTTCCGGCAAAGCAAAGTTACCGTATTCCTTACCAACCAGCATAAATTGTGTGGCCGGATGTAGTCCCATCAATGAAGCCAGCTGCTCATGTGCGGTTTCCATGTCACGTTTTAGACTGGAAAGTTTTTTCACCGCTTCCATGTATTTACGTTTTTTCTGTAATTCCTCAGTTGTTGGGTTCAGCCCTTGCTGAGCCATTTCTTTTGCTTTAGCGTTCATTTCATCAACGTCCAGAGTAATATGCTCAATGGTGTCGTCGATTACCGGGATCAAACGCTGTGCGGTTAAGGCTTTCCAGTATAAAATACGGGCTTCTTGCAAAATGTTTTGAATTACTTTTCGGCTTTGTTCAACCGCCACGCTTTTTTTGAATTCCGGAGTAGATTTCATATAATAGATGGTGGATAAATCCAATACATTCCATGCCACTTTCAAATCCGGACTGGTTTGCGAATTGTTGTTTGTGTTAACATAACCGGCGTTGGTGGCAATTTCCGGCAACTGAGAATAAGCGGATTTTCCGGCTTTAAGCAAGCTTTCTTGATAGCGAATCATACGTCCGGTGTAATTATATTTCAGAGCCAAGGCCATTGACATATACATATCAAGAGGCTTTTCCAGTTTCAGCGGCGCGTTGGCATACATGTTTTGCATATCAACATCGTAGCGGATAGCTCTATCCCAATCAGAATAGTAGGCGGCGTCAGGTTGTTTGTTATTATAGTTTTCTTTATCAGAGCAACCGGCTGCAGCCAATATTCCCAACATTAAAAACAACAGTTTTTTCATTATTATATCCTTAAGTATACTTTAGTTATTCTGCCTTGATAATAATCTCTAAAAATTAACATTTTGTTACACTTTTATTTATAATATGGAAACTAAGTAAAAAATTGAGGTA
>USCF01000035.1 GCA_900553115.1 uncultured Alphaproteobacteria bacterium | reverse complement strand
GGCGGCGTTCCGGATTATCCTCCTTTTTCAGAATATACTCTGATTAAAATGAAAATGAGTCGAAAATTGATTTATGAAAGCGCGTTTTTAAAACCAGTACAGAAAATAGCCGCAAAACATAAATTTAAAATTGAGATGAGCAACTCGATGGATATTCCTACTCTTGAGCAAAATATCTTAAATATTCGAAGCGGAGATATCCAATTATTTTTTGGCGCCTATGCAAATACAAAACTTTTTACCGGTATAGAATTGATTTATCCGGCATCGGTTTCCAATCCAATACATGTTATAACCTTGCCGGAAACACAAGAAAAAATAAAAAGCACCAAAGATTTGGCGGCTATGAAGGGAATTGTCTGCAAATCTGAATATTTCAGTGATTTTGTCTTGAGAAAAATTAAACCTTTGAACATAACTTATGTTGAAACTCCTTATGAGGCTTATGAAGCCTTGTTTACCGGAGAAGCCGATTATATTTTGGGCAGTATGTATTATAACCGAATTATGGCTAGTCGCTATGGTATTGAACAATATTTGGCTTTTTCAACCAAGCCTTTGTTCAAAATTCCTACATTCGTTGCTCTTTCTAAATTGCTGCCGCAAATGTCTTTGTATGAAAAAGATTTGAGTTCAGAATTTTCTAAGCCTGAATTTGGAAACGAGGTCAAAAAAGAAATCCTGCGCATTGTTGAAGATGAAATTACCAAAAATCAAGGTATTGTACCGCCTGCTTTTGCTAAAAAAGCAGAACAGGAAACCGCTTTGCCGGCTGCAGACCTCCCTGGTGAAAAAAATAATGGCGGAAAAATTGTTGAACAGAAAACAGAAGAAAAGTCTTTTGACGAAGTACTTGACGGTATTTAAGGAGTGATATAAATGGTTCTTTTGGTTCATAACAGTGTTTTGCCTCATTGCCGGAAAATCAGAATTCTGATGTCCGAAAAGAAAATGCTGTTTGTTTTAAAAGAAGAAAATCCATGGATGCTTTCTAAGGATATAATGAAAATAAATCCGGCAGGCGAACTACCAGTTTTTATTTATGATGGCAATATTATTTCCGGAAATTATGCTATTACAGAATTTTTGGAAGAAACTTATACTCAAAACCGCTTAATCAACGGTAACAACAAAGAACGCGCCGAAGTAAGACGCTTGATTGATTGGTTTGATAATAAATTTAACCGCGAGGTTTATCAATATATCGCCGGAGAAAAAATATATAAAAGATTTGCGCTTAAACAGCCTCCAGAATCTCGACGGATTAAAGCCGGAATCAACAATCTGCGTTTCCATTTGGAATATATTGACTGGATAACAGAAAGAAACAACTATTTGGCCGGCAATAACTTTTCATTAGCAGATATTAGCGCCGCCGCGCAACTTTCTATTATTGATTATTTGGGCGATGTACCTTGGGAAGACTATAAAAATGCCAAACTCTGGTATTCTAAAATAAAATCTCGTCCAAGTTTCAAAGATATATTAAACGATAGATTCAAGGGAATCTATCCATCGACTCATTATAATGACTTGGATTTTTAGCATGAGATATCTACTGTTTTTAGTTACTGTTTTTTTAAGTTCTTGTTCTTCTTGGGGTGGAAAAGGACAAATTATATATCACTGGGAAAGAGAACGCACCGGCGTGCAAAAATTTTCTCGTGATCACTCAGAATGCCTAAAACAAGCAGAAGGCTGGTTTCATTGGCCGGATATCAGCAGTTGGTTTTATACCGAAGAATACCGCTACAATATTGTTGTAGACTGGCATAAATCTAAAGGTATTTGGGCGAGTTATGTTCCTTATCGCGGAGCCTCTCCTTTATTGGTGAACTCAATCAGAGATTCTGCTGATTCTGACCCGCGTGAATACCGTCTTTGTATGGAAGCAAAAGGCTATTGGCATAGGACCTATGATATTCCAACAGTTACAAATGTTTTTGTATATAACCCGCAAAAAGGTACCGATTATGTGCCTTTGGAAGATATTTACAGCAAATAACCGCCGCCGCTAGCTTTATAATAAGCCACCAAATTTTGAAAAATTTGCGCGCGGCTTTCTATACTGCTGTTTTGCGCGTTAAGCCGATTTTGTTCAAAAGTTGCATAATCGGAAAATTCTATTAAGCCATTACGATATCTTTCCGCTGCAGAATTTACAACATTGTTCATTCTAAAGAGTGCGGCATTTTTTGACTTGTTGCTTTTTATTTCGTTTTGGACGGCGGTCATGGCGTTTTTTAGTTCTGACACGGCAGATAGGACAACTTTTTTATATTGCGCCAAAGCCTCGGCTTTAACCTGCCGCTGTTTTTCAACCTGATTCTGCAGTCGGTTCCAATCTAAAAGCGGTAAAGTCACTAAAGGCTTGTAACTATAGCTCTGACTTTTGGAATTAAATAAGCTATTGCCGCCGCTGGCTGCATAACCCCATAAAGCCGAAACGCTGACATCTGGATATAAATCTGCCACTGCCGCACCGATTAATGCATTTTGGGCTATTACATTTTGTTCTGCAACAGCAACATCAGGACGACTGCGAATTACATACGCCGGCAAATCATACATAGCAGAAGTGTTAAATTCGTAAACATTCATAAAAATCGGCGAGCGTTTTTTAACATCTAAAGGCAATTGCGAGGGCAAAACTCCGGCTAAAACACTTAAAGCATTTTTATATTGTTCGATTTGGCTTTCTAAAGCTGGAATTTGCGCATTCGTATTATCCAACAAATATTCAGCCTGATTATAAGCAATATCATCGGCCAAACCGCTTTGATATTTTGAATGTACGGTATTAAAAATATCTTTTTGCAAAGCAAGATTTTGTTCGGCTATCCGTAATTTTTCGGCAGCTAGCTTCAAATTTATATAATTAGCTGCCAGCTCGGCTGTCACTATGGCTTTTACGTTGCTAAGAGAATACTCTTCGGCTTTTACCATCGCTAAAGCGGCTTCATCTTGCCGACGTCCTTTGCCCCATAAATCCAGCTCCCACGACGCATCAAAACCAGCAGAATAATATTGGCTATCCGCCGCCGCGCCGATGTTTTTACTCACTTTTTGATAATTATATCCGCCTTGAGCCCCGATTTGCGGCAAAAAAGCCGTTTGAGTTATTCTTAATTCGGCTCTAGCTTGCTTTAATCTAGTCACCGCTTGCTCAATATCCGTATTATTTTTTAATCCCAATTCTATCAAGCGGTTTAACTGTTCGTCACCAAACAAAGCATACCAATTTTTCGGTATTTGATGTTTTTTTTGTAACTGTAATTCTTGTTTTATTACCACATCGCTATAGGTTTCAGTTTTTTTATAATTTGGTCCGACAGTACAAGATACAGCTATTATTGAAGAAAGAAAAACAACTGATTTTTTAAGCATTGCTATCTCCTTTTGCCTTGAGGGCGAAATATTCTTTAACATGTTCAAAAAAAGCAAATAGAGGCGGAATAAAAATAATTCCGATTAATGTTGCCGCTATCATTCCGTAAAACACCGACGAACCAATGGCTATTTGAGAACTTGCACCGGCACCGGTGGCAACAATCATTGGAAACACGCCCAAAATAAAGGTGAACGCCGTCATCAAAACAGCTCTATACCGTTCCTCGGCTCCTAGACGCGCCGCTTCAGTAATGCTTAAACCCTGCTCACGATACATTTTTGTGAACTCAACAATCAATATGGCGTTTTTTGCCGCAAGACCAATCAGCATAATCAGCCCTAACTGAGCATAAATACTCAATGACTGTCCCATGAGCCATAATCCGACCAACGCACCTAAAATCGCGAATATTGTGGAAAATATAACCGATAGTGCCAAAAGCCAACTTTCGTACAAAGCGACTAAAAACAAATAGCAAAACACCACCGCCAAACTAATAAGAATTACTGCCAAGCCTCTTGTTTCCACTTCTTGCAAACTCAAGCCCGTCCACCATATATCATATTCTTTCGGCAATATTTTTTCTAAGTTTTCTAATTCGGACAAAGCCGTTCCGCTGCTGATACCGTCTTTTGACATAGCTGTCACCGCTGCCGCCGTATATTGATTAAATCGATAAATTGTCTTTGGCGAAAGCTCTGTTTTTATATCGGCAAAACTATTTACTCTAATTAACTTTCCATCGCTGGAACGAGCATATAATTTGCCAATATCCGACAACTGCTTACGATAAGGATAATCTGCCTGCACAATTACCTTGTTAACTTGACCGCTTAAAGTGATATTATTGATATAGCGAGAACCAAGATTGTTTTGCAAGGTGGTAAACAATGAAGAAACCGGAACTTTATAGTACTCTGACTTTTTTCTATCCACATCTAAATATATATGCGGAGTTTGCGCCGTAAATGTACTGAACGCATAGTCAAAATATCCGCTTTTGTTAACCGATTGCAAATAGCTCATTAGCTGTGCATATAGTTCTTGCGGCGGAGTATTGCCGTTCATTGTAACAAATTCCAGCGAAATACCATTGCTTTGTCCCACCCCGGGGATTGCCGGCGGAGCAAAAAAGTTAATAGTAGCTTTTTTATTACCCATAAATAGCTGCCGTAGCTCTTTGCTTATACCCTCTATGGAAAGATTTTTAGCGCTGCGTTCTGACCAGTTATCCAATCCAATAACCCCTAAAGCCACATTTTCACCGCTGCCACCCAACATACTGTATCCAGCAACAGAAATAAAATATTTAACTCCTTTTGTTTTGAGAATTTTATCATTCATTTCACTCAGCACTTGATTTGTTTCATTTATGCTAGCCGTATCTTGAAGCTGGACATTAGCAAAAATTATGCCTTGGTCTTCTTCCGGTAAAAATGAGGTTGGAGTATACACAAAACCGCAAATGATAAACATTATAACCGCAGTCACCAACAGTAACATTGTTTTTAGGTGTTCTGACAAATACACAACCGCCCGCAAATAGTGCTTTTTACTTTTATCCAACACTTTATCAAACCAAGCAAAAAAACCGCGCGGTTCAGAATTTTCATCTCCTTGCAAAAAAATTGCGCACAAAGCCGGACTCAGCGTTAGCGCGTTAATAGCAGAAAAAGTAACAGCTGTGGCTATAGTTACCGCAAATTGCTGATATATTTTACCGGTAATACCAGCCATCAAGCCAACAGGAATAAAAATAGCCAGCAAAACAAATGTTGTTGCCACAATCGCACTGCCGATTTCTTGCATGGCCGTGATTGCCGCCGATTTAGCGTCTTGCTTTTGTGTCAAGATTAGATATTGCACGCGTTCAACCACGATAATCGCGTCATCAACCACCAAACCAATAGCCAAAATCATAGCGAACAATGTTAGAATATTAATGTTAAATCCTAATAAATAAACAACAATAAACGTCGCTATCAAAGAAACCGGAATAGTAAACAGAGGTATTAAAGTTGTTTTTATTTTTTGCAAAAAAACATACGTCACCAACACAACCAGCAAAAAAGTGATTATCAGCGTATCAATAATACTTTGTATTGATGCGCGCACATAATCGGTTGAATCGTATGCAACCTCCAAATCCATATCTTCGGGCATAACTTCTGATAAATCGGCAATTTTTTTGCGCAAATTATTTACAATTTGCAAAGAGTTGGAGTTTGGCAGCTGATTAATAGCCATAATCAAAGCCGGTGCATTGTTATAACCGGATTTAATATTATAAGTATCTGCTCCTAGTTCTATTTTTGCTACATCTTTTAAATATATCTGCGCTCCATCAACCGATGAGGCGACAACAATATTTTCAAAATCACGCACGCTGTTAAGCAAGCCTTTAGCCGTTAAAGACAAAACTATTTTATTATCTTTGGTACTCGGTGCCGAACCAATACTGCCCACAGATGCCTGCACATTTTGACTTTTTACGGCATTCATCACATCTGTGCTGTTTAGCCCCAAAGCATTCAGCTTGTCCAAGTTCAGCCAAATACGCATACTATATTGCGGACCAAAAATTTGCACCTCGCCTACGCCTTTAACTCGGGATAAGGCGTTTTTGATATTGGTATAGGCATAGTTACTCAAAAATAAATCATTATAAGTATGGTTTGGGGATCGCAAAACCAACAAAGCTAAAATATTTGGATTTTGAGTTTTAACACTAACGCCGTATTGATTGACTTCATCAGGCAATTCTGCAGTTACTTGCTGCAGCCGATTTTGTACTTTTACTTGCGCTATATCGGCATCAGTTCCAACATCAAAAGTAACTGTTAAATTATATGAACCGTTGTCATCTGAAGATGATGACATATAAAGCATATTTTCAACGCCGTTAATTTCATTTTCTATCGGAACCGCCACGGTATCAACCAAAACTTTTGCTCCCGCACCGGAATAGGTTGTAGAAACTACAATTTGCGGCGGAGTAATTTCGGGATATTGCGCCACCGGCAAAACCGCTAATGACAATAATCCCAAAATAATCAGCACAATAGAAAGCACTATCGCAAAACGCGGACGATTAATGAAAAACGCCGAAAACATGACTTATTTCTCCTCTTCCCGAACATTTTTAATTTTTACTTTTTGACCAATTAAACTTGGCTCTATTTCTTGAGTTATAAGCCATGTGTTTGTTTTAAAAATATTTTTAACCACAAAATCATTGCCTTTTTCGGCCTCTACATCTACAGAAAGCTGCGCCACTGTATTATCTTGTACAACATACACAAAATAGCCGTTATCTTTCAACTGAACCAAATCTTTTGAAATTAACGCCGCATTTTTATAGGTATGTTCCAACAAAACTTTTACATAGGCGTTTGGAATGAGTACGCGCTGCGGATTTTCAAACTCGGCATAGACAGCCAAAGAATTTGAAGCTTTGTCCAAAACATTTTCCGTATAAATTATCCGGCCTTTATACGGATAGTCCTGCCCGTTTGAAAGCTGCAACTTCACCGCATCGGCAAAAAGATTTTTATATTGCAGAAACTCTTTGTCTGTTACCGAAAAAATTACACGCGCCGGATTATATTGCACTATACGAACCAGATTACTTGTAGATGGAGAAATAAAATTACCAACCGAAGCATTTATATTGCCCAAAACACCGTCAAACGGCGCAGTAATTTTGGTATATCCCCAATTTATACCGGCGGTTTCTAAATTAGCTTCGGCTTGTTTTAAATTGGCTTGTGCCGTCAGATAAGCTGTTTTTGCGTTGTCGAGTTCTGTTTGCGACACAGCTTTTTTTCCGGCTTTAAGCAAACGTTGATATTGGCTTTCGGCATTATTTAAATCTGCTGCACCGGATAAAACAGCGGCATACGCCGAATCTAAAGCAGCCTTATATTCTTCTTGACGCAACATTATAATAGTGTCGCCTTTTTTAACCTGCTGCCCGCTGTCAACCGGAATTTCGGCAATATATCCGCTCAAATACGGTACTAAATAAACACTGTTGACCGCCACAACACTACCAATAAAACTCTGGGCAACAATTATATTTTTCGGCGACAACCGTGTAGCCTGCACCTCAATCTCTTTTTCTTTAAAATTTTGCAAAGCCGGCTGTTGTTTATGATTATGCAACAGCCAGCCTCCGCTGATAATTACTAGTAATAAAAAGATAATCAGCCAATTTTTGAATGTTTCTTTTTTCATATTATCTCCAGTCTGCAAATAGTTTGATAGACTCTAGATATATGGCAAAAAGCACTTTTCAAGTAATGATGTTATTGCAAAACCTCGATGGCTTTAGAAATTTTGCGGATAGAGTTAAGTTCTATTTGGCGCACGCGTTCTTTAGAAATATTATAAGTTTGGCTTAAATCTTCCAAAGTTATGTTTTCATCACTCATGCGCCGTTTGAACAAAATATCTTTTTCACGCGGATTTAGCACCGTTATGGCTTGATTAAACAAGCGGCGACGATAATTCATAGTTTCTTTGTAAGCGTAACGCTCTTCTTGTGTCGGCTTACCATCAGAAATAAAGTCCATCCATTCCGCCGTATGGTCTGAATCACTGTCTATTGGTGAATTAAGCGAACCATCATGGGCTTTTAGGCGAGTGTTCATCTCGGTAACTTCTTGCACGCTGACATCTAACGACTGCGCTATGTTTTTCAAAACCAAATTCAAACTATTTTTGATTTTACGCAAATTGAAAAACAATTTTTTTTGCGCAGCGGTTGTCCCTAATTTAACTAAAGACCACGAATTTAAGATATATTTTTGCACCGAAGCTTTTATCCACCACAAAGCATAAGTAGAAAATCTAAAACCTTTGTCAGGCTCAAATTTATCTACCGCATATAAAAGCCCCATATTTCCTTCTGATATCATTTCACTGACCGGCAGCCCATATCCCTTATAACGCGAAACAACCTTGACAACCAAACGCAAATGCGAGGTAATCAGCTGATAAGCAACATCTTTATTGCCGGTCTCTTTATATTTCATCGCTAATTTATATTCTTCTTCCTGCGTTAGAATCGGATATTTGCGAATATTTTGCAAGTATCTGGCTAAATTTATTTCCGGAGAAAAGTCAATTCCGGTAAGTGCTGTTAAATTTTCCATATCTATCACTTCCCCTGTTAGTTGTTTTGGAGTATGATATATGCGAAAAAAATAGCATAAAAGTAATAAAAGCATTTCAAGAATGTAATTTACAAGAAATGCACTTAAATTCATCAACAGGTTATGGAATAGATGAACCAGGAAGAAACAAAATAGAAGAAATATATGCAAAAGTATTCAAAAGTGAAGATGCACTAGTAAGAGCACAATTTATATCAGGAACTCACGCTCTAGCAATAACACTATCAGCATTATTACGTCCAAATGACACAATGATAAGCATCACAGGAGCACCTTATGACACACTACAAACAGTAATAGGATTAGGAGAAAATCCAAGTAAAAGTTCATTAAAACAATACGGAGTAAAATACGAACAAATAGAATTAGTAAAT
>USCF01000034.1 GCA_900553115.1 uncultured Alphaproteobacteria bacterium | reverse complement strand
AACCGGTGCGGCTAAAGAAAGTATTGGTAAAGCTCTGGGAAAGACGGCATTTAAAGAATTTATGAACAATGCCGCCATTGAAAGCCTTATTCAGCCAAAGGTTTATGATTATAAGAAAGAATTGGACATTCCCTATTCTAAAAGTGAAGCGGCTATGAATGTGGTGGCAGCCGGCTTTGGCGGTGCCGCACTTGGAACAGCAGGAAAAGCAGTTCATTTAACGGGTAAAGAAATTCTAAGCAGGTACAAAAAAGCTGTTGAAAAAGGCGTTGAATTTGACGCTAAAGTCAAAGACGACGCCGCTTTTTTGGAACAAAAGACAAAACTTGATGATTGGCTTGACGAAACAAACCCATACGGAAATGATTTAGAAGACCGTGTGCTGCATGAAAAAAGTATTGAAATGGAAATGCGACGCTTAACCAATGAAACCAACAAATTATCTGAAGCCTATGACAAAGTTTTAGAAAATCCAATCGGAGACCCGAACGACCCGCTAATTGCCATAGAGCCTAAGGATATGGAAACTGTTTGGATAGAACGCGGCAGCAAAAAACCTTATAACGGAAATTCTAAATTTGGTTATGGGTTGGTTAAATTTATTTTTCATCATGGAGAAAAATCTGCCGAGACAAATAAATTAAGCAAAGCCGATGTTGTAGCTTTTCCCAGTGTTATACGCGAGTATTTGCCTGTACCGGAAGAAAGCTATGATAAGTCTAGACTTTGGAGAGTGGTGAACGAAAAAGGGCAAAAAGTTGTGTATATTGACCGTCGTTTTAGTGAAGACGGTAGCCGGCACATTGTTACTATGTTTGTAGAAGACAGAGCTGAAAATGAAAATAAGGCTTTAAGCCCAAAGAAAAACGCCGCCGGGAAGCTATCAGCTCACACAAAGGATACTGCTCTAGAGCCTTACTATCAGCATAAAGAGAGTTCGGCAAATGCCTCTGCTCCAAAGTCCCATTTTCCCGATGGCGGCGACGTTTATAATAATATAAACGCAGATGAGATAAATGTCAAGGATTATAGCCAAATTGACGCAGACAGTTTCAAAAAAGAGCTTGATGAGATACCTGATTTAACTCCTGAAGAAAAAAAACTGAACAATGAAACAATAGAAAAATTTAAGCAGGAAGACGGTTGGGACGAACAAATTATAGAATGTATCACGGAGTTTAGTAAAAAATGAGCGGCGTTGGGCATTGCATTAGAGGAAAAATTGAAAGCGGCATAATCGGAAAAGATTACGGCCAAGAGCTTTTAGACAAGATAGATGAAGTTGAAAAAATGCTTCAAAACTTTCCTGAAATGGAAAGTTCTAAAGCGTTTGACGATATGACAAACCGCGTCAAAGAATGGCAAATCAATAAAAAACGCCAATATATAAAATCTATACAGGCTGAAAAAAGGATATACGAGCAAGCAAAACAACACCCTAAAGGCACGCTTGACGGGCTTGTTTCAACATTAACCTATGACCTTTCAGGACATGCTTGGGGCTTGAATGTTGAAAAATTGGCCGAGAGTATTCGCGCTGAAAGTTATGGAGATATGCCTACTTTAGCTTTGAATATGACTTCTGGAAAGTTTGGAATGAGCAAAAACGTAAAAGGCGGAATAAAATTCGTCAAGGCATTGTTTGGCGATGATACTGACGAGATAGGCTCTAAAATGGCTAAAGAGTGGAAACAAACGACTGAACGTTTACGCAAGCGTTTTATTGCTGCCGGCGGAGATATTGGAGAATTAGAAAATTGGCGATTGCCGCAAAGTCATGACGCAGACAGAATAATGTCTGTTTCTAAAGATGAATGGGTAAACTTCATCTTTCCTTTGCTTGATAGAAAGAAGATGATTGATAATAAAACAGGCTGGCCGCTTTCCAAAGAAAACCTGCAGAAAGTTTTACAAGAAAGTTACGAGACACTCTCTAGCCGCGGCTTAAATAAGTACAGTCAATCAAAGCGAGATGTCTTGGCAACAAAATACTCTGACAGCCGAGTTTTACATTTTAAGGACGCTGATAGCTGGCTTGCTTATAATCAACGTTTTGGCAACGGCGATCCAATGCTTACAGCAAGTCAATATGTAGAAAATATGGCTCAGGACATCGGTTTTATGGAAACCTGGGGACCCGACCCAGAAGCATTGAAAGAGCGGATTCTCAACAAAGTTCGCCGCGAAGAAACTTTAGACGACCTGAAGAAAGCCGGCAAAGTAATTAAAAAAATTGAATATTTTAACCGAATTTGGGACGAAGTTACCGGAGAGGCTTCTATTCCGGTACAGACAAATCTTGTTGCCGCACATTTTAATTCTGGTGTTCGCAACCTTTTAATGGCAGCCCAACTTGGCAGCGCATTTTTAACACAATTTTCAGACGTTGCTTGCTCTATGTGGACAGCAAACTTTAATGGGTTGTCAAAAATGGACATTCCTAAAAATTTATTTTCACTTATGACTTCTAATAAAAAACGCGATTTTGCTATGCACATCGGTTTGGGAGCTGATGAAATTGTTAATATTCTTGGCGGCAGAACAGCCGGAACAACCCGTTTTCTCGGCGATATTCTGCCGGAGAAAGGCTGGACGCAGCGCGTTGCCTCTGCTGTAATTAAAGCGTCTTTATTGGAACGAATGACAATGGCAGGCAAAAAAGCCTTTTCTCTGGATTTTTCAAAATGCTTAGCTGACAGTATGCCTACAGAGTTCGGCAAACTCAATATTGCCTTAAAGCATTGTTTTGAACGCTACGGCATATCTCCAGAAGAATGGAAAAAATTAGGCTCCTTAAATGAAAAAATTTTAGATAACTTTTCCGGAGCAAAATATTTAAATCTTGTGAAACTTGCTAAAGAAGACCAAACGCTGGCGAGTAAAATTTCAAATATGATTTTTACAGAACGCGATTTTGCGATTATAGACAGCAATGTGCGCACACGCGCATTTATGACGCAAGGAAATAAACGCGGTACCTTTATGGGAGAAGCCTTGCGCTATATGGCTATGTACAAGACATTTCCGGTAACAGTTTTAACCCACCACATCAGCCGTATGATTGATATTGAGGGGACAGGCTCTAAACTTGGTTATGCCGGCGGACTTTTTGCGGCCATGACAATGAGCGGATATTTTACTGTTCAGGCAAAATTGCTCGTTTCCGGCAAGAAACCGGCACAATCAGATAAATGGAACACTTGGGTTGAATCTATGCTTGCCGGCGGCGCACTTGGTGTTATGGGAGATATTTTTGCCGGAGAAACACGCGGTAACTTCATTGAAGACAAGCTGCTTGCCGCAGCCGGTCCGGGGTTTTCATTGGCAAAAGATACTTATGATTTAACGATAGGCAACGCACGCAAAGCTATGAGCCGCCGGCAAGAAAGCAACTTTGCCGGTGACGCAGCTAAGTTTTTCAAACGCTACACTCCTGGTACGAACCTTTGGTACACAAGATTAGCTACAGAACGCTACCTCACAGATAAGCTCCAGCTTTTGGCTGATAGAAAGACAAGGCAGCGTTTTCACGATAGCGAAAAAGCGCAACGCCGCAGATATGGACGCGGTTATTGGTGGAAGCCGGGAGAAAATAAACCTAATTTTTAAAGCATTTTTCAAGAAAGGATTAAACAAATGACAGATTGGTCGGAATATTCTCCGGTATTAAAGTTTAAAGGAAATGGAACTGCGACACGCTTTTCTTTTAATATGATGTTTTGGGAAAACGACGATATTCGGGTTTATATCGGCGATACTCTGTTAGTGTCAGGTTATACTATTACCGGCGGAAGTTATAAAGGAAATACATATCTTGGCGGCTCAATAAACTTTTCAACACCGCCGGCCAAAAATGTTAATATCACGCTTTGCCGAATAATAGACGTAAAACGTTATTCTGAATTTGAAGAATCCGGTATGTTTAGAGCTAATGTTGTTAATGGAGAACTTAATCACATAATTGCATTGATTCAACAACTAAACGAAGCTATAAAACGCTGTCTTCAAACTGAAGTTTATGACACTATGACACCGAATGAATTTCTGGCAAAAATTTATAGCGATATGGCAAGCAGCCTGTCTGCAGTTAAAACATCTGAAGCTAATGCTGCTTCAAGTGAAAAAAATGCAAATACATATAAAATTGAAGCGCAAAATGCCTATAAATCTACTCTTTCTTCTAAATTAGCCGCGGCAAACTCAGAAAAAGCCGCAGCGATAAGTGCTAATCAGACAGCAGTAACAAAACAAGAAATTGATAATTTACTGTCAACCAGCGGCTTTAATACCGTAAAAGCTAATATTGAACCAATTAACAATGTTGCTCAAAATATCGGTAATATTTGTGCTGCTGGTAACGTCTCCGGAGAAATCGCCGCACTCTTAAAATATATCAGCATTTTACAGACCATTGCCAATAAATTATCGGCAATCATTAAGGTTTACGAAGGCTTGGGTGCGGTTGTTAATACTTCCGCAAATATGGGTAACATCAACAAGCTCGCCACTCTGTTTGATGAAAATTCTACCCTTATTTGCGGGGGTTTTGCAAATACAAAAGACTATGGCGAGGTACTGCACGGCGGAACAGCTAAAGCTGCTGAAAGCGAATACGGCGAAACTGTTTCTGGCTCAGACGCAGCACAAGCAAATGTTTTGTCATATTTTGACGTATTTCAGACTTGTGCTGAAAACATCTCAACTATTAAAAATTCGGCAACATACGCCTTACAAGCCGCAAATGCAGCACAATCAGCAAATGCAGCTCTAAGCTCTATGACCGAACAGCTTGCCATTATTAACGGCGGTACGGCTACAAAATTTTAACAATTAACAAAAGGATATGAAATGACTGTTTACAGAAAAATCCAAATCAGAAACGATACTAAAGCTAATTGGGCTTCTCAAAATCCAACATTGCTTTCTTGCGAATTGGGTATTGAAAACGATACCGGACGCATTAAAAGAGGCAACGGCGCAACAGCTTGGAACTCTTTGCGCTATGCCGATGAAGAAGAACACATTATGTCTGCTATGCTAAGCGGAAATTATCACGGTACAAATCTTGAAGAACGTTTTGCCGATGAAATTAAAAGCTATTCATCGGTTGCCGATTGGCTGCACGCGCGTTGTCAGGCTAATAATTTTTACGGCATACACCCGGGAGATTATTTTTATGATACGACTGTTGCCGCAACCGTTGACGGCACAGCCATAGCTGCAGGGACTAAAAGAAAATGCGTGATTGCCGGCGTTGATATGTATTATAATACAGGAGATACACCAATGCCGCACCATTTAACTGTCTTTACTCTGTCTGAAGCAAATGTGATGTTTAACACAACGTTAAATAATAACGGCAGTTCTTATTCCGCAAACCCTTACAGAGCTTCAAAATTATATGCCGTGCAAAATGGTATTAACAATGCTGCCACAAATGCGATTGGTGCCGTTGGCTTCAATGCTGCAGGAGCAGGTTATCTGCAGACATTCTCTTCTGCTTTGCGGAACAGAATGGTTGAACAGCGTTGCTTTATGCCGGAACGCTACAATGCCTCTTCAGCATTGACGGATCATACCGGCTGGAATTGGTATGGGCGCGGAATTATTTTCGCTCCGACTGAAATTGAAGCCTATGGCTGTTTAATCCATTCAAACAAGCCAACTCAAACGCAGCAAAATCCCGAGGGATTTGGTCCAACCTGCCATTGGCCGATTTTTCAATCTGCCGGCAGTAATGGGCGTCTAACGTTTGGGCGTTTGTACTGGTGGCTTTCGTCTGTTGCTGGCGGCGGGACGTCATGCGCGTGCCTTGTCGACGGTACCGGTCTTGCGGGCTGTTCCGGCACGACGGTAACATTTATTCGCGCGCCGCTCTGCTTTCACATCGCATAGCGAAGCGGACGCATTTAACGGCGTGAGGGTTAATCCCTCGCGCCTATGGAATTAACTTTTCTAGGACTGAAAATGACTGTTTACAAAAGAAACCGGCAAGAAACATCAACTCAATACATTGTTACGGCAAGAGAACTGCAAGTAGCAGTTATTAGGTATGTAATGAATGAAAAAAGAGTGCCAAAACATTGGCGTTACATCTTAGTAAAAGATGTAGTTCATTGTGTTTCAGAACTTGTAAATAGTGTGATTGCCGCCTGTAAAACTTTTCCGAATACATCTGAAAAGTTAGCAGAAAGACGGCATTATCTGGATTCTGCTATGGTTTGCTGTTATCAGCTGCAAAATTATTTTCAGCTGATGATTAGCCTTAAAATCGGCGAAACATCTGCAGATAGTCTTAGAAATATATCGGGTTTGCTGCTTTCCGAAATTGAGCTTTTAGTTAAAACGGCCAAAAACTCAAAAATTATTGGAATGCAGAAAGAGGTTTAATGTTGTTTGATGGGCGTTTGAACTGGTGGCTTTCGTCTGTTGCTGGCGGCGGTACGTCATGCGCGTGCAATGTCAACGGTAACGGTAATGCGAACTGTAACAACACGACGGAAACATTTATTCGCGCGCCGCTCTGATTTCTTTTAGCTCGTCCTAGTAGGCTTTATTTGCCGAACGCAATGCAGAAATGAAAGGAACGTTAAACCCAGCCATAAGGGCAAATATGAGTTATGACGCTGAACGGCGAACGCCCTCGCAAGAGAGTGCATAGCAGGACTAAAGGCTGTTACCTGTTTTATGCCGTGGCAGTATGCGGTTACTTACAGCAAACACCGCGCATAGCTTAAAAAAAAGGTGAAAATTATGACAAGACGTCAAAAAAGATATGAAAGACGAAAAGCACTCCGTAATCAAAAACGGAATGCTTTTCTAGCCGGCTACGATAATTTTAATGTAATTATGAATCGGAACAACCTTTATTCAGCTGCTGAAGAAGCCAAAAAGCGCGTTATGTGGAAAGGTACTGTTCAACGCTGGAATAACAATCAACTGCTGGAAACTGAAAAATTATATAGAGATTTAGCAAATGGCAAAGATGTTCGTAAAGGCTTCTCAAAATTTACGGTTTTTGAACGCGGAAAACTTCGCCATATTTCTGCTGTACGGTTTTATGAAAGAGTTGTTCAGAAAAATTTATGCAGCAATATCTTGATTCCAGTTTATTCAAAATCATTGATTTATGATAATACAGCGAGCCAAAAAGGCAAAGGTATGCTTTTTGCATATAATCGTCTTTCAACACATTTACGCCGCTTTTTTAAGCGTTATGGCGTAAATGGTTATGCTTTATTGATAGATTTTAAAGGATATTTTGAAAATATCAATCATACGGCTCTTAAACAGCTTTATAGACGCTACTTCAAAGATAAGCGTCTATTGGGGTTGATTGACAGTTTTGTTGACGCATACGGAGAAAAAGGGCTTGGCTTAGGCTCTGAAGCAAACCAAATGCACGCAATATTCTTCCCTAATGAAATAGACCACGCCGTAAATATAGGCGGACACGGATTGGTTTATTATGGGCGGTATATGGACGATTCTTATATTATCTCTCCGGAGAAAAATATATTAAAGCGTATTTTGTTTAAAATCAAAAAGATATGCGAGAAACTTAAAATAACTCTTTCGCCGAAAAAAACAAAAATTGTTTCTCTGCATAATGGTATTAAGTGGCTCAAAACAAGATTTTACATTTTAGAAACCGGAAAAATAATCAAAAAGCCGTGTCGCAACAGTATTGTCCGCGAGCGGCGTAAACTCAAAAAACAATTAAAATTGCTGAAGCAAGGCAAAATCAGCCGCGCGGAAATTCGGCAATCTTTTGAAAGCTGGGCGGGGAGTATGAAACGGCGCAATGCTCGTCTGTCTGTATGGAAAATGCGCCAACTTCTATGGAGTATAAAAATATGACTTATAATCAAATTATGAATGAAATTAACCAATGCCGTAATTTGCTGGAACAGAAAGACCATTATGGCCGCAAAGTAGCCTTTGAAGTCGCCGAGACACTAAAAGAACTTTTCCCAGATGTGTCTTTGCCGAATTATGAAAAATATAAAGAAAACGAAGCTAAAGCAAAGGCTTTAAGAAATCGTATTAACGAATTGGAAGCAGCTTTAGCAACAGCTGAAAATGATGAGGTACGAGAATGAAAGAAAATTTTGACGCCGCTTTTGAGGCTGTTATGACTATTGAGGGCGGGCTTGTCAATGATCCGCGCGATACCGGCGGTTTAACCAAATACGGGATAAGCCAGAAAGCCTACCCTAATTTGGATATTGCCGGTTTAACCATAGATGAAGCAAAAAAAATCTACCGCCGAGACTATTGGGATAAATGTCGTTGTGATGAACTGCCGGCTTCTTTTGATTTGCTTGTATTTGATACGGCTATCAATATGGGCACACCGGCAGCAATCGGAATCTTACAGGAATCTGTACGGCAAAAAGTGGACGGAATTATTGGAGAAAAGACTATTGCGGCAGCTTTTGCCGCGGGAAATGATGAATTGCGTCGATTCTTCATTTACCGTCTTTTCAAGTATTCTGAAAAGGCAAACTATAATTATTACAAAAACGGCTGGCGCAACCGTCTTTTGTATGTTTCGGGGGTTATATGAAGAAAGTTATGTTTACTTATTACCTTATAGCTTTTCTTGTTTCCATTGCTTTTGACTGTTTAATGGACGTTAAAAATTGGGTTGATTTCCTAAAAAATCTGATTTGTTCCTGTTTGGCCGCAAGTATTATAATACTTGTCGGTAGCGAGTTAAACTGGAGTGTAGAAAAAATCTGTATAGGCATAATTATTGCTTCATCTTATGCTAGACCTATAGTCTATGGCGTAAACAAGCAAATAAAAGAATTTTTCAAAGACCCTAAAGCCTTTATAGATAAATATAAGGATATGAAATGAAAGAGAAAATTTTGCTTGGATTTTTGGTTGTTTTAATGGTTATGGCATTTTTTTTGAAACAATTTTACAATGATAAA
>USCF01000033.1 GCA_900553115.1 uncultured Alphaproteobacteria bacterium | reverse complement strand
GATAATCATAACAAGGAGATAAGATAAAATGAAAGTTACGGATTTAATTGCAGATTTTGGCGGTTTAACAAAAATGAGTAAAATAATTAATGTTCCTATTTCAACAATTCAAAGTTGGGGACGACAAAACAAAATTCCAACGTGGCGAATAAGTGTAATTATTGAAGCTTGTCAAAAACAAGGGATTGATTGGGAAAAGAATAACATTGACATTTCTGGTGAGGAATAATGAAGATACTTAACTTGTACGCCGGTATCGGCGGCAACCGCAAATTATGGGGCGACAATCACGATATAACAGCCGTTGAGCTTGTGCCGGAAGTTGCTAAAGTTTATCAATCATTATTCCCAAAGGACAAGGTGGTTATCGGAGACGCTCACGAATATTTACGCCGTCATTTCAGAGAATTTGACTTCATTTGGGCAAGTCCGCCCTGCCCAACACATAGCACACTTCAAATGGCGCGTTATTATGACGAAAGTCTAAAGTATCCCGATATGACACTATATCAAGAAATTATTTGGCTGAAAACCTTTTTTAAAGGCAAATGGGTGATAGAGAATGTTAAGCCTTATTATAAACCGTTAATTCAACCCAGTTTTACAATGGAACGCCATTGTTACTGGAGCTCAGACTTTATTTTAGTACAAGAAAACAACACGAGAACATGGACGGCTATACATAACGATATTCACGCTATGGCTAAGGCTTATGGATACAATCTTAGTGATTTAAAAGAAATAGATGTCCGCAAAGCACTACGCAATGCTGTGCGTCCGCAAGACGGCTTGTTTATCTTTCAGCAAATTAAGGAGAAGACTTTAAAGAAATAGGAGTAAACAATGGGAAAGAGGCAGGATAATTTATGGCTGCGGGTTAAGGCGGCAGAAAATAAAGTTTCAGCTGGGCTGAAATATGTGCAATTTGTGGGCGGGCGCGCCGTTAATTCGGAAGACGAGCTTTGCGCCGCTATGGTGCATTGGTGGAATTTGGTCTTTCCGGAAAGGACGCTAGACTTAATCCACATTCCGAATGAGGGCAGCGGCTCCCGCAAGCGCGGCGCGGATTTAAAGAAAATCGGCGTTCGCTCCGGCGTGCCGGATTATTTGGTTTGCCGGAACGGTCTGCCGATTGGCTGGCTGGAAGTTAAATTCGGCAGAAACAAACTGCGGCCGGAACAGCTTAAATTCAAAAACACCTGTATTGAAAACCGCGTGTTGTGGGCGGAAATTCGGAGTTTTGAACAATTTAAGCAGACTTTGCAAAAATGGGGGCTTTATGACCCTGAAAAAGACAAACCGAAGTTTTTCGGCGCACAGCAAAGACAGCCGCAACTAGACATTAACAAAATATTTAAAAGGTGGCGAGATGAATAAAAACATATTGACAACGAATCGGATATGTGGTTATGATGAAAGCCTAAAAACAATTACACCGGCTTTCGCACCCGTAAGATTTTGCGATTTTTTTGTATTTGCCAAACGGCGGATGAGAGCTGAAAATAACCAATATCAGCCAAAGCATTGTGTAATTGCTTTTAGTGAGTCCGCCACCTCTCAATTTTGTGTGGCATATCTAAAAAAAGGATTACACAAAATGACAAATACAACAGAATCTACAATTCAAACATTATACCGTTACTATAATGAAATGAAAGAAACTTGGTATAAGGGACAATATACTTTTGACCAAGAAGAGGTATACGGCAAAGTATTTAATGCAATCAACGATGCTATAATCAAACTTCCGGCACAATGCGAAGAAGATAAGCAAATCAAATATAAATATATAAAAGAAATCCTTACGTCTTATACTGATAAAATTACCGGTATGAATAAGGATATTTACGATACAATCAATTCATTGGCAGCGGAGTAATTATTATGAATAATGAAAAAATATGGTTAGGAAATATTTTATTAAAAGATAAGTATAAATTAACTTCAAAAGATAAATTGGTTGCAACTTATTTAATTTATGCACCACACGACGGTAACTTTTTTAAACAACCTCAAAATTTTCCAAGTTTAGCACACGCAATATCATATTATAGTGGATTAGCAGTTAGAACCGTACAAAAAAGTTTAGGCCGCTTGGTTGCTGTTGGTGCGATTACTTTTGTAACAAATATTCATTTTATTTTGGAGGACAGCGATGCAACTGATTAAACCGGTTTTTTCTATTTTTGCCGAAGATTTTGAACTTATGAAAGCAAAATTATCGGCTGATGAAATTGTGGAAATATTATCGGCAATATCCGACTTATGTTTTTTCGGAGAAACTGAATATAAACCCAAAAACAAAATACAAGAATATTTATGGGATAAATTAAAAGATAAATTTTTCTATGATTTATCCAACTATAAAGCCAGTGTGGAAAATGGCAAAAAAGGCGGGAGACCGAGAAATAAAGCCATTAAAAACCCAGAGTATAATCCTAAACAAAACCCAGCTAATAACCTAAACAAAACCCAGAGTATAACCCAAGATAAAACCCAAGACATAACCCAGAACGAACCCACAAAAAACCCTCTTGTCACTTGTATCTTGAATCCTGAATCTTGTAGTACTTCGTTGGATAAATCCAACTCAGTGTGCGCGCGCGACGCGCCGAAAGCTGGAAATAACCCCGAAAAAACTGATTTAGAGGCAGAAAAAGACAAGCCGAAGAAAAAGGCTTTTGTACCGCCGACTTTGCCGGAAGTGCAAGAGTACGTCAAAGAACGAGGCCTGATGATAGACCCAGCCGCCTTTTTTGACTACTTTACCGAGGGCGAATGGAAAGACAGCGAGGGCAAGCCGGTAAAAAACTGGAAGCAAAAAGCCCTGACTTGGGACTGCAGCGCGCGCACCCGCCGGACGCTGGACGCGGCGCGTCATCTGCTGCCGAAAAAATCCGCCGTTAAGTCTGCAACCTACAGCGAGGAGATACCGCTATGAGAGTTTGTAAACGTTTTGAAAACGCCACGCTGGACAATTACGTTTGCGAGAGCGAAACGCAAAAAAAGCTGGTTGCCGCCATTAAAGATGGTATTCAGAACGGCTTTAAGCAAAACATTTTGCTGATTGGCGCGGTCGGGACCGGTAAAACCCACCTTGCCTATGCTATTTTGAACGCTTTGGCTGAACGCTACAAAATTAGCAACGGACAGGATTATTACCGCGAGAATGAAGTAGTTTATCGTCCGATAAAAGCCATTATTGACGAGATTAAGGACGCTTGGAACAAACACGAAACGCCGGACAGGGAGCAATTTTGTGAAGTGCCTTTGCTGATTATTGATGAAATCGGCGTGCAATACGGCACCGACAGCGAAAGAACGGAAATGTACGAAGTTTTTAATCGCCGTTATGAGAATATGCTGCCGATTATCGCCATTTCTAACCACGATGAAAAAGCCTTGCAGCGTATTTTAGGGCAACGCATTTTTGACCGCTTGACCGGTGGGGCGTTGATTTTTGAATTAGCCGGAAAGAGTTTTCGGCAAAAGGGAGCGAACAATGGAAGAAATTAAAAGAACTGATGATATTGCCAATATTGCGGACGTGGAAGCAAGATTATATCACGCCTTTAGAGTGTTTCGGTATATGCCGCCGGTTAAGCCGCAGGGATATTTCAATATTTTTCGGAATATGAAACCGGAAAGCACGGCAGGCGGAAGCTCCGCGCCGGTTATTTGCAAAAATGACTATACGCTGGCGCAAGAAGTGTCTGACGTGTGGTGGAGCTGGCTGTATGACTTGCACGACCCCGAACTTTTGGAGCTGGTAAAATACCGTTGCGGCGCGCCGATAATCAAAAACGGCAAAGAAGTTTACGGCTGGTGCGGCGTGCGGCGGTGGAAACAAGTGGCGTATGAATTTAATATGCACAGGAACAACGCACAAAAAAGCTGAAGTAAAGCCCTTTGTTATCTATTTGAAAAAACGCAAGAAAATAAAAAAATGTGCAATAATGGGCAGAAATATGCAAAAATGTGCAACAAAATAGTCTTTAGGTGGTTGCATTTTTTCAAAAAATGAGATATAAAAATGCTAGGATTGGTTAAAAGTATGTAATCAATTCAACGCCCGTTCGGTTTCGCCACCTCGGGCGTTTTTTATTTCTAGTGCTAAATGTTACTCTCCTATTAGAAAACCGCCGGTTTAATTACTATTCCGGCGGCGTTTTTATATGGATTTATTGAAAGGAGCGATATGCGGGATTTTAATAAAATAGTAAAAGATGTGGCGCGGTTGAAATGGTCTACCGTGATTTTGGAAGAATCTTTCAGCGAAGTGGAAGAAGCCGTTAAATTAGCCATAAAACAAGCTAACTCCTTTATTTTTGGACTGGCGGATTTTCCGTTTCGTTACAAAAAAGGCGGAACGATGAACGCATCCGGTGCTTTTGCCGCACCAAACGGCAATATTTGCGATATATGGATTGAAAACGGACGGCAACACCTGACCAATATTTTGCCGCAAGACAGCGATTTGCTGGATATGAGCTTTAGGGGAACGCCGCAAAAATATTGGCTGGATTTTGGCGATGACGGGGCTGTTATCCACCTGTGGCCGGTGCCGGATAAAACATATACGGTATTTTATCGCTATATAAACGCCTGCAAGGCTAAAGACGCCGCCGGAAATGAAAAGTTTAACTTGGAAGAACAGACAGACGTTGTGAATCTGCCTGATAATCCGGTGTTGGAAGATTATTATATGCACTGCCTTTATACAAAAGCTATGGTTTATTTGATTGCTGACGAACAAGACGAAAATTATCGGCCGTATGAAAAAGAGTTTTTGGAGGCGTATCACAATTTGCTGAGTTACAGCGGGATGCAGATGAATCCTAAATTGGTTATTTGATTTCCCCACTCATCCGTCTGAATTGGATTTTTTTAGGAAAAATGAAATGTTTGAGTTTAGTGTAGAAGAAGAAACAAATAAACATAGTTTGAACGCCGAAGAAGCCGAAAAGGTGGCGCAGACAATCGGCGGACTTTGGAACAGCTGGAACGATGCCCGGCACAAACAGAAAGAAATTATAGAAAAACTGCGGCCGGAGATTTATTTGGACGACCGCAAAACCGCCAACCGCGGCGAAGACGATTGGAAATCTGACGTGCATTTAAACAAAATCTATGCCCTGCAGCAAACTCAGTCCGCCTTTATTTGGGAAAATATTTATCAAAGCATTGACCGGCTTTTTGATGTGGAAGGCACCGACGCGGAATCGGACAGCAACGCCGCTTTGCAAAAAGCCAATTTGGTAAATATTTTTTATCATATCGGCATACAGCGCACGCTTGACCGGGCTATAGAATATTTGCTGACCTCGGGAGAATTTTGCCTGTTTGTGGCTTGGGCTAAGAAATATAAGCAAATTCGGCGTAAATACAGCGCGATGGAAAATCTTTTAAACGGCAAATTAACCGCCTTGTTTCAAAAAGGGTCGTACGGCATTTTTAGCGAATTGGTATATAACGGAGCCGACGTGACGGCGATTGACCCGATGGATTTGGCTTTTGACCCGGCAATCAGTCCCGAAGACACCGAAAAATGGAACGCCTGCGGCAAAATTGTGAAAAGCTGGGAAACCTACGGCAAAATTGCGGAAAACAAACTCTATAATCTAAGCCGTGAGCAGCTGCGGGAAATCAGACAGCTTTTGACCGAACATAATGAGGAAGAAGACAAAGCCTCCAGCTTGAAAACCGACGAGATTATACAAAACAACCGCATTGAAGTGCTGCAATATTGGGGCAATTACACTTTGGACGACGGCACCGTTTTGAAAAACTGGAATATTACCGTTATCGGACGCAAGTATTTGGCTTTGTTTGAATTTAACCGCTGGGTAATTAACCCGATTGTGAATATGGCCGTGTTCCGCGATATTGAATGCAAGCGCGGAATACCGGAAATTTGGTCTATCTACGACATAGCCAAAGAGCAGGAAAAAAAAGTAAACCTGCAAAACGACGCGCAAATGCTGAACCTGAACCCGCCGGCCTATGCTCCGGTGGGATTTTTCAAAGAAAAGAAAGTGTCATTGTCTCCAGGCAAGCAGATTGAATATAAGCCGAGTATGGAAGACCCGAACGGTATTATTAAAATGCAGTTTCCGCTGGTGGCTAACGAACAGCTGATTGAATATTATGACTCTACGGCCAGCACGGTGTCGGGGATTTTTCCGAATATGCAGGGGCAGAATGAAAGCAAAGACGCAACCGCAACCGAAATCAACGTGAAAGTGCAAGGACAAACCACACGGTTGGCTAAAACGCTGGATGCCATAAAGCAAAACGGAATTGTGCCGCTGGTTACCAAAGTGGCGGAACTGGACGCTAATATGAAATTCGGCGACGAAACAATTTTTTATAACGACGGCAACAAAAGAGTTTCGCAAACAATCGGCGACACGGTGCGGCAGGGACATTATACCTATAAATACACCGACAACAGCGGTATTGCCCGCCGAACCACCCGCAACAGGGAACTTGTCAGTCTGCTGGCTAATGTTTGGAACGACCCGGCAGTGCCGCTCAACAAAGTGCAGATTGTGAAAGACATTTTGGCTAATGCCGATTTTGCCGACACCGAAAAGTATTTTTTGAGCAACGCGGCACCGGCGGGAGCTGAACAAGCGGCACCGGCGGAAAACGGCTCTTTGGCGCCCCTGCAGCAATGACGTGGCGGAGTTTTTTTGATTTTGGATTTTTTTTAGGAAATTGAAAAATGGATGAATTGATTAAACTGCGGGAGGCTTTGCAAAGCCCCGACGGCAGACTGATTTTAGATTATGCCAAAAACTATATGATTACGCTGGCTAATTCCAGAAACACCAATGCCGAATGGCTAAAAGGAATTGGCTTGCTGCTGGCTAAATTGCAGGAAGTGCCGGAAGAATGCAAACGCGAAAATGAAAGGAATGGAAATGAATATGTTTGATAATGTGTGGCGGATTGCAAAGACCGGAGAAACTCAAGAACCGCAGACCTCGCCGGTGGACAATATTATGGCTATGCAAAATAAAAGCCGCTGGGATAAAGCCAAAGATTTTGCCGGAAGCGTGGCCGGCCGCAATTTGCTGGGCGGTTTGACAACTGCCGCCGCTGTGGCTTTGACCGGCGGAAACCTTAAAGACGCCGTGGGTTATGGCGTGATTGGTGCCGGACGGACAATGGACTCTCAAAACCAAAAAAAGCAATATGACAACAAGCTGGCAATGCTGCGGCAACAGCGCGACGACCAAATAGCGCAAAAGCAAGAAGACCGGGACTTTCAGCTGCAGATGCTAGACAAAAGGCTGGCGGCGCAAAAAGACCTTGCCGACTATGATTTTGAAAATACTTTGCGCAAAATTGCTATGGAAAATCAATTTGACGAACAAAAAGCCGCGCGTGAAAAAGCCGACGCTTTGGCGGAAAAGCAAAATCAATACGCAACCGGCAGGCAATGGCTGGAAAACGCCGATTTTGATGACGCAATCAAAAAGCAACTTTTGCAAAATTATGATGCCGGTTATTACGGCGTAGCTCTGCCTGCCGAAAAGAAATACGCCGCCGGCAACTTGGGTTTGGCGCAAATGGCTATGGATAACGGCAAAACTTTTGATGAAGCTATGGACCGGCTGGGATATATTCCAAGCGCGCAGAAAATGGAAAACGACAAAGAACTTTACGGCTGGCAAAAAGGCGTTGACAGCAGCTTTAGCAACCAAGCAGCCTACCGCGACGCGCTGCTGGCCGAAAACAAAGCCCAAAGCGACTATGGACGCGGCCAAGCGGCGGCGGACGCGCAAGCGCAAAGAAACCGAGATTTTGAAACCTTTAAGAACTCTTTGCCGACCGGCGATATATTAAAAGCCCGGCAGCAAGCGGAGATTTTGCAGCAGCAGGGATATAACCTGAACGCCGGCGACATTATTAAAATGCAATATGAAAAGCAGTTGGCGGAACAGGAAAAACAGCGGCTTGAGCTTGAGACCGCCCGCCAAAACCTGCAGCAGCCGAAAATTTCGCCGCTGGAAGAATATCGGCAGAAAAAAGAAATTGACCTGCAAATGCAGCAACAGCTGCAGCAACGGCAGGAAAAAGCCGAACAGGCAAAAAAAGAGCAAAGAAACGCTGTTATGCGGCCGCGGTTGCTGCAGGCTATTGAGCGCGGTGAAAAAGCTCTGGATGACGGAACGGGTTTGGGACAGTTCGGCGGCTGGGGCTGGACTACCGAACAAGGCGGACAAAACCGCGCCGATATTCAGACCGCGCAAGCCCAAATTAACACAGAAATGAGAGACCTTTTAGCAGAAATGGGCGTGGGTGCTACGGAATTGAACTCGGCCGCCGAAGCTGCCGCCTATCGTTATCAGATTTCGCCGGATATGCCGGTAGCGCAAATACGGCAGATTTTTAAGAACTTTAAACAAGATTATATGGACGGTTCGCTGCAGGCTGAGGCTGCGGCTGTGGCCGGACAATATCGCAAAACGCCGCAAGATGATTATAGCCAAATCAGCGATGAAGATTTGCTGCGGTTTGAAAGCTGATAAATTTTACATAGAAAGGAGAAAATATGACTGCAAAAAATAAAGAAAATGCCGAAAGCAAAGTAATTGCTGAAAACCCGGAGATTGTCGAGACTGTGGAAGAAACTGCGACTGAAACGCCTAAAAATGCGGCAGATGTCAGCGGCGGCGAAGCTATGCCGAAAGCGACAAACCTGACGCCGGAGGCGCAAAAGATTTTGGGAATAGCTCAAGCAGAAGAAACCCCAAAAGCCAAGACACCTGATATGTTTAGCGACGCAGCGGTTTGGACTGCCGAGAAAAAGGACTGCGGCAAAGTGTGGCTGAATGGCCGCCAAGTTAGGGAAATGCTGACTTTTGCCGAAAAAAACAGCGGCAAGAAAAAGTTTGTGCATAAGGATATGACTATTGCCTTTGTAAAGTTTTGCAAAGAGTAATAATTTGACAAGACAACAAAGATAGTATATACAAAAATAGTCCGGTGTACGAGACCGGACGCATTTTAACTAGAAAGGGGTTAAACCTAATCTTTAACTCTTATCTAAGTTAAAGATAACCTATTTTTAACTGAATGTCAAGTTTTAAATAGGCGTGGTTTTTCCCCTTTCAATATTATGAAAGGTATAAAAAATGACGATAATTAAGTTAATTATTGTTATTCGGAAATTCCGAATTTACATTTCTATCAAACGATAGTTTTGTTTGGCGG
>USCF01000032.1 GCA_900553115.1 uncultured Alphaproteobacteria bacterium | reverse complement strand
ATTACCAAAATGCGCCTGATTGCCTGTGATTTTCCTTTGGAAAAAGCACTGATGTGGGTATATACGGGCGAAGATGCAGTATTTGGCACTTAATTTCCGGCATAATCATGCTGATTTTAGGTATTGTAGTTTGGGCAAACCCGCTGTCGTCGCTTTATGCTATAGCAATATATTTCGGCGGTGCCGTATTTTTGCTTGGCTGCGGCTATATTACCTTTTCTTTCAGCGAATATTCAGGCTGGTATTTTGTTGTCGGCTTATTAGATTTATTTATCGGTTTGATTTTATTAACCAATCTTGGTTTAACCGTGCAAACCTTACCAATTTTATTTGCCTTTTGGTTTTTGGCTACCGGCGTTATGCAAATCTCCGGCAGTTTAGACATTAAAAAGCTTGGCTTGCCGTGGGGCTGGAGTATGTTAAGCGGTATATTGGGCATTATTTTAGCCTTTTTGATTTTATCATACCAGTCATTTGGAGAAGCAGCTCTGGTGCTTTATGTCGGCTTCTACATTTTTGCGTTTGGAGCGCTGAGCATTGCCGAATATTTATATTTCCGCAAATTTTGCCGCTTACAAATAAATTCTTAATAAAATTATTGACCTTTACTGTTTCTGTGGTTATAAAGCAGAGCATTATTTAATTTGTTGGAGATAGAACCATGAAAGAAATTACTCAAGCTCAAGTAGATAATGCCTGCTTTATGATTGCGCAAAAAATCCAAGAACGCTCGCCAAACGGCTTTATTTTAGCAGCTGTTTCCCGCGGCGGACTTGTTCCGGCAACCATTATTTCACACTATCTCAAACACAAAGACATTCGCTTTATACGTCTTTCTTCATACAGCGACGAAAGCAAATCACAGTCAGAAATGGTTGATACAACGCTAGATGAAATTCCTAACGCCGCCAACACTTATATAATCGACGACTTATGCGACAGCGGCGAAACCGTACAATATTTACGCAACAAATATCCTTTGGCGCAAATCTATACCCTAATCAACAAAAATCCGGAAATAAAACCAGATTATTTTCCAATTTCTGAACCTATGGGATTATGGATAAACTTCCCGTGGGAACCCGAAGACAGAAAATAAGCTAAAGGTAAATGTCAATAGCTTAAAAACGGCGAGATTTCTCCCGCCGCTCAAATAAATCATCACAATTTTTCAACCTGAATTACCATAGAAATACGGTGTGTTTCATGCGGTTTCAGCCGTACAAAATAGTCCCCCTGATTAGCTGGTTCAACGCAAACAAATTGCTTGTATTGCCCAGCCGACATTTCTGCCAAATCTTTAGCCGGATTCCAAACCACTGTTGATTTTGAACCGCTTTTTTCAATACATATTTTCCGTTTATAGCCCTTATCAACAATTTCTATATTACCGCTATGATTTAAGAATGCCGCGTCAAATTCGCCGCCAATCTGCAAATCCTCGGCAACTTCATATACTTTGCCGTCTAATGAACTTTTATATTGATGTCCTCTCAAACCTTTTATTGTAATATTTTCAAGTGAACTAATATTAAAGTAACAATGCAGCGCTTCACTAAAAGAAAAATCCTCAGCACCGTTATTTGTGGTTTCCAAGCAATATTCCAGCTTATCGCTAATTTTTATTAACAGCTTTGCGCTAACCGACAAATTATATTTTTCATCAGGCTGTAAATATAGCTCTATCTCTGATTTTTGACCATTGGAAACAACATTTTGCACTTGCCAGTCAGAAATACGGGCAAAACCGTGACGCGGAAGATTATCATTCAGTTTTTCTGCCGCAAAATGCAGCCAACAAACAGGCACACCGCCGCGAATAGCTTGACTATGGTCAAATTTATTCAAATCTCCCAGCCAAAACACATCATGCTCTTCGCCTTTTGGACAATACGAAAACAAATCTGCGCCCCAGAGCGCCAATTTACATTCAGCCTTATCATTTTCCAAACTTATAAATCCGCTTTCAAACATTATAAAATACCCTTTCCGACATAAATTTTACGTCAGCATAAATCTTTTTCCTACCAGCGTCAACAGCTTTGCTAAGCGGCCCTAGTTTTTTACTTTACATTTTTTATTTCTTTAGTTAAACTCTTAAACAGGCAGATGTTTGTCTGCCTAGGGCGTGAGAACCCTTTTATACACATAGTCGTTACAGCATAGCGACTTAAAATTTTGTATGCCGATTTCCGTTGGACGGATGTCGGCTGAATAAGGCTATTGGGCTGAATAAGCCGAGCCGTTTATGTGTATTCGGTTTCTCAACATCCGCCCGCTTTTTTATAGCGGGTTTTGTTTTTATGTCACAATAAACGGAGTTGAAAACATGCATAAAAATTTTGAAAAAGGACGTTCCATGATAGAAATGCTGGGCGTGCTGGCAATCATCGGTGTTCTATCAGTTGGTGGTATTGCCGGTTATGGCAAAGCGATGATGATGTGGCGCTCCAACCAGCAAAGAGAGCAAATAGCCCAAATTTTACATTCGTTCATCAGGCTGCGTACCGAACTCAGCAGCGAGCATAAAACAGACAATACGCAATATCGACTTATGAGCATTTTAAATGCCTTAGGCGAAGTCCCCGCCGGTTTAACTTATAGAGAAAATTATTTGTTTGATAAGTTGGGAAATCGTTACTCCGGCACATATGGGAGAAACTGCTGGACAATATCTAAAGACAGTCAGGAACTGAAATGTGCTTTTCAGTTAAATTTTGATGTTACGCTAGTCAAAACAACTTCAGCCTTAACACCGTCTTCAGAAGGCTTTTGCGAAAATATGATTTATTTGGCAAAAGAAAACGCTCAAGATTTAAACAGCGTCATAACTTTTTGGGGAAATAAAGAAGATGACGATGACCCCAACCATTGGCGCGGTTATACTCAAAAAGATGCTTTTTATGGCACAAACATAAAAAATGCAACGCCTGTACAAATTAAAAAAGTGTGTCAGGAATGTAAAGAAAACTCATCTTGTACAGTATCGCTGCACCTAAAACCTTGATTGTTGAAGTGGGGATTGTATAATTTTGCGTCTTTAACGCCTACTTTTTCAGCGTCATGCTTGAGGGTGAGCGCAGCTAACTGTCTCGAGCATCCAGAAATAAAAAGTCTATATTCTTTAAGCGGATATACCATACTGGATTCTCGGCGAATGAGCTGACGCTCAAAGCCAAGGATGACAGTAACGTGATGTTAGGCGCGTTGCGCTAACTCTCAGAAACTCGAATAATGAGGCTAATACGCATTAACTTTTTTTGCGCCGTATACAAACTAGTACATAAGAAAAACCGGCTGCTTATTGCTGCAACCGGCACTTGCTCTCAGAAACTCGGATAGCGTGCGTAGATGCGACGGAATTTTTAAGCGACGTGTACAAAATAGTACACGAGCGCAAAAATCCCTAGCAGATACCAGCTAGACGAGTTTCCCACATTAGTCGAGTTTCTCTATATCAGCTCTAACTTTCGGATCATTCATCAACTTATTAATTCTGTCCGCTTCTTCAAAAGTGTCATCTACTCTAAAATTGATGTCTGGAGTGAAACGCAGCTTTAATTTTGACGCAACCAGCTTTTTGAATACCCATTTTTCGGCATTCAACTGTTCCAAAATCACGCCCAGATTTTTGCCGTTTAAGGTCATTAAATAAACCGTGGCATATTTCAAATCCGGTGACATAATCACTTGCGTGATAGTGATAAACGCTTCGGCAATCTCAGGACTACGCACCTCGCCTTTTTCTAAAGCCGTAGCAATAACTTTGCGGATTTCCTGTCCCACACGCAGCTGTCGCTGTGACAATTCATGAGCCATTTTTAACTCCTTTCTTTAGAGGGTTTTAGCAATTTCTTCTACTTCGTAGCACTCAATAGAATCATTTACCTGAATGTCGTTGTAGTTTTCAAAACTCATACCGCACTCATAACCTTCTTTAACTTCTTTAACATCATCTTTATAACGTTTCAACTGACCAAGATTACCGTCATGAATCACCACGTTATCGCGCAGCAATCTGATTTTAGCACCACGCTTAACCATACCTTCAGTAATCATACAGCCGGCAACTTTGCCCACACCGGTAATATTGAACACGCTGCGAATTTGCGCATAACCTAAAATCTTTTCGCGCAGTTCAGGCGTTAACATACCTTCAAGGGCTTTTTTAACATCATCTACTACCGTATAAATAATAGAGTAGTAACGAATATCAACCCCGTCGCGGTGAGCCATATCGCGAGCTTGAGCATTAGCGCGGACGTTAAAGCCGATAACAAACGCATCAGAAGCCTTAGCCAAAGTAATATCGGATTCAGAAATCGGACCAACGGCCGAATGCAGAATTTGCACCGAAACTTCATCGTTAGAAAGTTTTTTCAAAGTACCTTCCAATGCCTCAATAGAACCTTGAACATCTGCTTTAATAATCACAGACAAGTGTTTAGACTCACCAGATTTAATCTTATCCATCATCTGTTCCATTGCCGATTTGGCACTCTTAACCAATTTGGCATCACGCTCTTTACGAATACGATAACCGGTAACTTCTTTAGCTTGGTTTTCATCTTTGACCACCACAAAAGTATCACCGGCCATAGGCGTACCCTGCAAGCCCAAAACTTCTACCGGAGTAGCCGGTTCGGCTTCGCTGACTTTGCGTCCGTGCTCGTTAAACATAGCGCGTACGCGTCCCCATTCTTTACCGGCAATCAAAATATCACCCACATGCAAAGTTCCGCGCTGAACCAAAACTGTCGCCACGTTGCCGCGTCCTTTTTCCATTTTTGCTTCAATAACCGCACCTTCGGCCGCGTGATTTGGATTTGCTTTCAAATCGAGCATTTCTGCCTGCAGCAAAATCGCCTCAACCAACTTATCAATATTAATACGTTTTTTAGCAGAAACTTCGGCACATAAACATTCGCCGCCCATCTCTTCAACGCCGATACCATATTGCAGCAATTCGGTTTTAACTCGCAGCGGGTCAGCCCCTGGCAAGTCGATTTTGTTAATTGCTACCACAATCGGAACTTCAGCGGCTTGAGCATGACGGATAGCTTCCACGGTTTGCGGCATGATACCGTCATTGGCGGCAACCACCAAAACCACAATATCCGTAACTTTAGCACCGCGGGCGCGCATTTCAGAGAACGCTTCGTGTCCCGGAGTATCAATAAAAGTAATTTTTTGACCGCTGGCAACTTTGATTTGATAAGCACCGATATGTTGTGTAATACCACCGGCCTCTTTAGCTGCCACGTTTGTTTCACGCAAAGCATCCAGCAACGAGGTTTTACCATGGTCAACGTGTCCCATAACTGTCACAATCGGCGCGCGCGGCTGCAAATCTGCCTCTGTATCAGCCGGACCGGTCAAGCCCTCTTCCACATCGCTATCGGCCACACGTTTAAATTTGTGTCCCATATCTTCAACCACTATTTGCGCTGTGTCGGCATCAATAGCTTGGTTAATTGTTGCCATCACGCCCAAAGACATCAAGCGTTTAATCACGTCGGCGCTCTTTTCAGCCATACGGTTTGCCAACTCTTGCACGGTAATTGTTTCCGGAATAATCACTTCCTTAACAATTTTCTCTTGCGGAGCTTGCACCTGTACCGGTTTTGGCTGCTTTTTCTTAAAGTGGCGACGCGGCGCACCATAACCATAATCATCGTCATCATCACTGTTCATATAAGAGTTCAGATTAATTTTGTTATTGCGGCGCTGCGGCTCAAAACTACGTTTTTGAATTTTTTTACGCTCCTGCTCAAAGGTTTCTTCACGTGTCATAACGTGCTTTTCAACCACAGCCGACTTTTTGCCTTTTTTATGATAATTTTCTTCTTCGTCATCCTCATCGTCATAATCTTCTTTAGACTTTTTCAAACGATGTTCAAGACCTTCATTTTTAGGCGCAGGCTTAGCAACGTTTTTTTCTGGTTGCTTTTTAGCCTCTTCAGCCGCTTTTTCAGCCTTTTCGGCAACGGCTTTGGCATCTGCTTTGGCTTGAGCTTTAGCTTTTTCAGCATCTTCTTTTTCTTGTTGAGCTTTAGCGCGTTCTTCCTGCAGTTTAAGCCGCTGAGCGTTACGAGCTTCTTCTTCCTGCTTACGTTTAGCGTCATGCTCTTTAGCCTCTGCCAAAAGCTTTAATTTTTGCGCTGTTGCCTCATCAATTTCTTTTTTCGGAGCAACCGGCGCCGATTGATTAATTACTCTTTTTTTACGCACTTCAACCTGCACCACTTTTTTACCGTCAGCGGCCGGTGATTTATTAAGATTTTTCAAAGTGAGGGTCGATTTTCCAGACAATGTTAATTTGCCCTTTGCACTTTCTTCTGTCATCTAGTCAATACTCCAATTATATATCCAAAAATGTCTGATACCGTTTCAAAGCCAATCTGACCATATCGCTCATTTTACCTTTTTTTACCGCCAAATAGACAGTATTTTCACGGTCAAATGCTGTACTCAAAGTTTCAGTATCATACAGTGTAAACTTTTCTAAATTTGCGGACAATTCTGCAATTTTCTGCCTGCCGTCTGCACCGGCGTCTGTTGCTTCTATCACAAAGGCTGCCCTTCCTTTTATAATCAATTCTTTTACTTTTTCAAATCCTAAAACCAAATCGCCGGCTTTACGCGCCAAATTGAGTGCGTCTAAACCTTTTTTGGTTAAAATTCCTTCAACAATTTCCGGCATATTCGGCGCATATTCAACCTTTTTATGCAGAATTTTGTTAAACGGGTGTTTTTCTACCAGACTTTGCAGCAGCTTTTTTGAGTTGGAAACATAAAAACCGCGTCCGTCAATTTTTTTGTTAAAATCAGGCAGCATTGTACCATCTTTCAACGTTACAAAACGCAGCAGATTTTCCTTGTTCAGGACTTCTCCGCTTATCACGCATTTTCTTGTTTCCAACTCTTTAGCCATTGCAATTTCCTTTCAGCAAAAACTATTATTTATTTTCGCTGTTTTCTTCTTTGAACCAGTGTTCGCGCGCCGACATGATAATATCGTTGGCTTCAACCTCAGACAAAGAATTTTCGCCCAGCATATCGCGCAGCTCATCAGCAGCCAAATCAGCCAAATCATCAATATTTTTAACACCTTTTTCAGCCAAAGTGATAATCATATCCTGATCCAAGCCTTTAACTTCTTTTAAGCTTTCATCAATTTTCAAAGATTTACTCTTTTCAGCAAATTCTGCATTGCGTTTAGCAATATATTCTTTGGCACGATTTTGCAATTCAGCAGCCACATCTTCGTCAAAACCTTCAATATCCGCCAGCTCTTTCAGGTCAACCATAGCGATTTCATCAATAGTAGAAAATCCTTCGGCAACCAACAAATGAGCAATCATATCGTCCACATCCAAAGCTTCCATAAAGCGTTGCAAACGAACTTTATTTTCATTAGCACGGCGTTCATGTTCTTGTTCCTCGGTCAATACGTCAATATCTGCGCCAAGCAGCTGCGACGCCAATTTAACATTTTGACCTCTGCGGCCAATAGCCAAAGAAAACTGGTCTTCCGAAACAACTGCTTCTATGCGGTTATTTTCTTCATCTAAAACAACTTTAGAAACTTCTGCCGGAGCCAAAGCGCTGACAATATATTGCGCCTTGTCTTCAGAATAAGGAACAATATCAATTTTTTCGCCTTGCAATTCGGTTACCACAGCCTGAACGCGGATACCGCGCAAGCCCACGCAAGCACCAACCGGATCAATGGTTTTATCTGTTGCGCGTACGGCAATTTTGGCCTTTGAACCAGGGTCACGGGCAACACCCATAATTTGCACAATACCATCATAAATTTCTGGAACTTCTTGTGTAAACAATTTTGCCATAAATTCCGGACATGTGCGGGACAAGAAAATTTGCGGTCCTTTTACTTCACGACGAACATCTAAAACATAAGCGCGAACGCGGTCACCGTTTTTAAATTTTTCTCTTGGAATGATTTCATCATGACGCAAAACAGCTTCTGTTTTGCCAATATCCAAAATCACATTGCCAAATTCAATTCTCTTAACCGTACCATTGATAATGGTGCCGATTTTTTCTTTATATTCTTCAAATTGTTTGTTGCGTTCTGCCTCACGTACTTTTTGCATAATAACCTGTTTAGCGGTTTGGGCGGCAATACGGCCAAAATCAATCGGCGGCAAAGCGTCAATAATAAAATCGCCTACTTTTAAATTGCGGTCATAGCATTTAGCGTCTTTCAATGTAATTTGAGCCGCTTCATTTTCAATAATAGCGTCATCAGGCACAACTTCACGATAGCGAGCCAAAGAAATAGCGCCGGTTTTACGGTCGATAGTCGCGCGAATATCATGCTCAAAGCCATATTTTGTACGTCCGGCTTTTTGAATAGCAACTTCCATCGCCACAAAAACATCTTCTCTGTCAATATTTTTTTCTCTGGCAACCGTGTCAGCCACTAACACGATTTCAGGTCTCGGCATATTTTCAAAATTTTCCATTTTTTCCTCATCAAAAAATTAAAGTTCAACAGCTTCATGAGCTGCCTGATATTCTTCCCAAAGTTCATCAGTCAGAACCAGTTTGGCTTTAGTCATGGCATCATACGGAATGGTATATTCAACTCCGTCCATATCCATAACAATTTCTTTGTCATCGGCACGCAAGAGCATACCTTTGAAACGTTTGCGGTTTTCCACCTTATCAGCGGTTTCAACCTTAATGACATAGTTGCAAAAACGCTGAAAATGCTCAGGTTTGGTCAATGGTCTATCCAGCCCCGGAGAGCTGACTTCCAGCGAATATTTTTCTTTTATCGGGTCTTTTTCATCCAAAACATCCGAAAGTTTGCGGCTAACCTCAGCGCAGTCATCAACTGTCAAATCGCGTGAATGGTCAGCAACATCAATCATCACCTGCAATGTGGGATTCGCCTGACCGATAGTCATCACGCGCACCAACTCAAATCCGGCATTTTCCACCACGGGTTCAATCAAATCCTGTAAATAGTGTTTTTGCATTTAATTTCCTTTAACAAAAAAGCGGGGCTTTTCAGCTCCACTCCTATAATTCTTTATTGTTGTCAACACTTATACCACACTTTTTCTAGATGTAAAGCACTTTTTTTAATTACTGTGAATAATAATTTTAGCACAATTATAATTTATTTCTTATTTTAAACTTGACATTAAAAGATATTTATGATAACAATATTTCATTAAAATAATTTATCTTGTTGTATGATTGCGGCCAATTAAAGCTTTGCGGTTTAATATTATACGCATAC
>USCF01000031.1 GCA_900553115.1 uncultured Alphaproteobacteria bacterium | reverse complement strand
AAATATTCATCAATAATCGCTCCCGTATCGTTACTATTTTGCGATAAAAACTGCAATAATTTATGTATTAAGGTTCCGCGGCGATAATAATTTCCACTTTCCGCCAATGGAGAAGTCGAATCCACATCTTCCTCTTCATCAAAGTGCGACGGCGTATATGGCTTGGCTAATAAGGACTCGCTTTCAGCCTCACTAGACACCCAATCTTCCAGCGGTGGCATAATATCTTTACCGGATAAAGATTGCTTTTGTTTTTTAGCAATTACTTCCGGTTCGATAATTTCATAATTTTTACCGTTTTCAGCCCCGTTTGCTTTCAATGTTTGTTCGCATAATTTATACCAAGAATTGCTATCAGCGCCCTTATTGCCGCAAAAACCGCAGATATACAGCCGGTCTTCGGCTCTGGTTAAGGCCACATACAGAAGCCGCCGGTATTCTTCTAGAGTTTTACGGCTGTTTTCTTCTTTTAAGCTCACGCATGTATTATCATAATAAGTCTTGTTAAGCGGATAATAAGCCATATCATTATCCCAAAGCAGCGCCTGTTCGTTTTTAATATTTTTTATACGCACCGTATCGGGTAAAAAGACTACCGGAGCCTGCAAACCTTTTGAACCATGCACAGTCATCAATCGCACCGCATCGACATCTTTTTGTTCTGTTTCGCGTTTGACTTCAACTTCTGTCCGACCTATCCAGTCAATAAAACCTTGCAAACTTGGAATATGCTCTTGTTCATAAGAAATAGTCAAATTGATAAACTCGTCTAAGGCGTCTTCAACTTCCATTCCCATACGTTCTGTAAATTTATGACGGCCGTCCATTGTGGTCAAAACATAATTAAACAGTTCATACGGGCGAACATAATCAATTTTATCCGATAAAATTTTTAAAGAATTATATACTTCTGAATATTCCGGAAAATCGCCCAATCTTGACCATAAAGGAGCTTTACCGCGGTTGTAACAAAGTTTCAATAAATCGTCATCGTCCAAACCGAATATCGGAGATTTCAACACTTCTGCCAAAGATAAATCGTCATTATTAAGCAGCAAAAACTTGCCTAAAGAAATTAAATCCTGCACGGCGATTTGCTCACCCAACTTTAATTTATCTGCTCCGCTGATGTTAACGCCTTTATTTTTGCAGGCGCGGATAAACTCATTCACAAAACTGCTTCTGGTCTGCACCAAAACCATTATATCTCGATAGTGCAGATGTTTTACCTCAACCAACTCTTTGATTTTATCGGCTATGGCTTTTGCTAAAAGATTTTTAACCGACACTTCACGGCTCATTTCAATCGGTGGAAATTGATTATATTCTTTATCTTTTTTCTCCGCCACCAATAACGGCCAAATTTCCACCTTTCCAAATTCTCCGGCGCGAAAAGGAATATGATTTACGGTTTCATCAACAGCAGTCACACCTTTTGAATTTTCCGGATTGCTAAAAAGCATATTCACCGTATTGAGCACAGCGGCAGAAGACCTAAAAGATACCGCTAAATTGATTTTTTGAAAATCTGCCGCAGCTTTTTCGGCAAAATAAACCGACATATCGTCAAATTTATCCGGATCAGCCCCTTGAAAGCTATAAATTGATTGTTTTCGGTCACCAACCGCGAATACCGTGCGTTTTTTTTCGCTGCTGCCAGCGCCGGCGAAAAACTCCGTACTCAAAGACTTTACTATTTCCCATTGGTTTGGCGAGGTATCTTGAGCCTCGTCAATCAAAATATGGTCTATACCGCCGTCCAGTTTAAACAAAACCCACGAAGCAACAGAATCATCTGCCAGCAAGTTACGCGTCAATAAAATTAAATCTTCATAATCCAAACGCGAGTGCTTATTTTTAAAATCTTGATATCGGTTGTTTAGTTCTCGCGCTATTGCCAACACGGACGATGTGGCTTGATACAATCTGATTTTACAAAGTTTTTCTTCATTTTTCAATACGCGTTCAGCTTCTGATTGCAAACGCTCCGCCACATGCGAATCGGCGGCGCACGAATTTTTATCTGCCTGTTTTTTTAGTAAATCCCCTTCTTTGGTTAAAAACAAACTTTTATATTTGTTATAGTCCTCATAGCCTAAATGCCCCTGCAACAGCAAACGCTCAAATTCTTCCGCCCGCTCGGCGTCTTTTTTTCCACCTTGCAAAAGAGCCGCAATGTTAGCCCGCAAATCAGCAATGTTTATTTTTGCCATAAAATCATCAATTGCTGTTTTTTCTGTTTCCTCGGCAAAAATTCCTAATTTTTGAGCAAGAGCTTTATCAAAATCTGTTTTATCCTTATAATTTTTCAGCATCTCTGCAATTTTGGTTTTATTGCTCGTAATATCCATCATTACCTTAGGAAAAGAATTCTCCGTTAAATTTTCGGTCAGATACTGCATCGCTTTTTTGACTGGACTTTCTTTTTCGTCTTCTATTTGTTCCAACAGCTCTTTTTGAATCTGTGTTAAAGCGTCTTTTGAGCTTTCATCGTCCAAAATATCAAAATACGGTGAAATTCCGGCTTCTAACGGAAAACGTTTTAGGACTTCTTGGCAAAAGCTATGTATGGTCTGAATCTTTATGCCTCCTGGAGTATCAAGTAATATGGCAAAAAGTGTCCGCGCCCGACGCTTATATTTTTTCAGAATATCCGTATTTTTTATTTCATCGCCCAAGAGTTCAAACAAACTCTTTTCCAAATCTTCTTCGCCCCAAACAGCCCAATCGCTCAAACGCTCAGAAATACGCGTATTCATTTCAACGGCGGCAGCTTTAGTGTAGGTAAGGCACAAAATCCGCTGCGGATTAACGCCATTTAGCAGCAAACGTAAAACTCTATCCGACAAAACTTTTGTTTTTCCGGTTCCGGCAGAAGCTTCAACCCACACTGATTTATCCGGATTAGCGGCGGCTCGTTGCTGAGATGTAGCTAAATTACCTCTTTCTTGGCGTAAATTTATAAATTCTTCTTTAGTTTTCATCAAAATCTTCCTTTACAGACCATTCTAAAAATCGTGATAAATGGTCATAATCCGTATAACTTGGGGCGTTGCGCGGAATTGGTTTAGCCAAATACGGAGTTGTAACACAATCATAGCTGCTAATCCATGTTTGCAGATACTGCATTGTTTTTTCTAAACCGCTGCTGCTTTGTTCTTCATTGCAAACAATTTCTTTTTCGCCCAGTTTCCAATAACGCAAAGACTCTACTTTTTTGGCAGGTATATCAGGAAAGCCACCATGTTCGGCAATCAATCCCTCTATCGGCAACTGCGGAGCCATACCGGTTTCAACTTCTTTTACATTGCGGACACGGCCTGTTTTGTAGTCTAAAATATTAAGTCTGCCGTCCTTAGTTTCATCTATACGATCAGCTTTGGCTGTAATGGTAAATTTTCCGCCGCTGGAATCAAAAGAAAGACTCCCCTCTATCTCATTATGCACAAAAGCAACCTCTGAGCGATAATTTTTTTCTATCGCTGTCAGCCAATTTATGGTTTTAACAAATCTAGGCCACCAAAAAGCTTTTATATCAGCACTGATATTTTGCGCCGCAAATTCATGTTCGCCGATTTTTAACAGTTGTTCTTCGGCATCTGCCGGATAAGCACCGGTGTTATATTTGTTATTAAATTTTTCAATAACCGCATGAACAATATTTCCGTAATCACGGAAAGCCAAATTCTCATCAAGATTCTGCAGCGGATATAGTCCCAATATATATTTAGCATATATGCTATACGGGTCGCGCATCAGCATTTCAAAGTTTACGGCCGAAAGTTTGCGCGGACGCATTGCCACCGGCGGACATGGCCGAGGGGCTATTATTTTTTTCAAAACGGCAGCCCGTTCCCAATATTTAGCCCATAAAGCATATTTACCATCTTGCAGATAAGCATATTTTTCTTTATTTTCGCCAAAATTAGCAGCCAGCACTGTTTCTAAACGCAGCCACCAGCGAGATTTATTGGTTGGTGTTCCATCAACCCGCTCGGCTCTGGTTAAATAAACATCTTTTGCATTAAGTAAATGGGCAAAATCAGCAGCCATAACTCCGATAGAACGTTCCGGCAGCGGAAAACCAAAGTCCTTTTTCATCGGACGCGACATCCACATATCTGCCGACGGCAATTTTGGCCACACGCCTTCATTGGCTTCTCCGATTATTGTAACATCAAACTGCGTCAACCGCGCCTCTATTGGTCCCAATATTTTTATTCTCGGGTGCATACCGAATCGAACACGTACATTTTGTTCCATCAACATACATTCCAACAGCGGCAAATAATCCCGCGCATTGATATTTTCAAGTAACTCGCTTTTTTGCAAAAGTTCATTTACAAATTTGGCCGCCGCAGTACCGGAATCATTTTTCCAGATAATTTTTTCGCCGGTCTTAATATCTGTATCAGCCAGACGCTCTGCTGTTTTTATGTGGCAGATAAACAACTCCTTAAAATTAACAACCGGCTGCGAATATAGTTCTGCTAAAGACTGCAAGCACTCTTTTATCTTTGAAACAAAATCAGTCTGCTGAGCAGATAAATTTTCTTTTTTACGCCAGCTTAGCTCCAAACTACGAACATTTTGATTAAAAACGCTGGATTTTTGCCCGCAAGAAGTAAACGGATGTTTTAATAAAGATAGCAAACTAACCTGTGAAAAATCATTTTCCAAAACATTTATAAGCAAACGCAAATAAACGCCAATCGGAGTCAAACTCAACGGCTGCCCCGCCGAATCGTCGGCAACAATGTTCCATCTTTTTAATTCGGAAACAACACGACGAGCTAAATTTCTATCCATTGTAACCAAAGCTGCAGTTTTTGCAGGAGTTTCCAGAGTTTGGCGCATCAACAAAGCAATCGCCTGCGCTTCTTGTCGAATATCGCTGCAACTTATAAGTTTTAAGCCGGAAAATGCTTCATCCGGTAACGGATAAGATGAAAGTTTCCGCCATTCTGCCGAACTGGCCGCCGGACGCATAATTTCTGAAACCAAACGCTCGCGAGGAGTAAACGCATTGTTTGGCAAACAACAAATATCTGCGCGGTTTAGATTTAAATAATCCAATAATTCTTTAAGCTCAAACTGCGGATGATTTTCATCAATTTGTTCCCACGCAGAATCCTCTAAATAATTATCCAAGCCATAAAGCCAAACTTCTCCGTTTGGTAACTCTGCCACGGTTTTAACCAATTTCTTCAGCAAAGGAAACGCCGCTGTTGACCCAGCCACTACTATTTTTTGCGTAGTTTGGCTTTGACGCCATATCTCTATTTCGGTTTGCAAAAGCTGATTGCGGCGAAAAGAACTATCGACAACACCGCGTTCTTGTAATATTTGCGGCCAAAACTCGGTAATAATTGCCAATAATTTCAAGCTTTCTTGCCAATGCGCAGCATATTCGGTTGGCACAATTTCATATAGACGAGAAAAATCCAAATTTTCATTATACGCTAAATCCATCAAATCCGCCAAATTTTCCGCCAAGGCATAGGCCTGAGCCAAAGACAGCCGCCCCAATCCCAATTCGACAGGTTTTTGCATGATCAATCTGGTAAAAATCAAAACTCTTTCGGTTTTAGAAATTTCAGGTTGCAAATTTTTTATCACATCATGATTGCCTGTCAAAAAAACTTCATCTTCTTCAACATCGGCTATCGGCAAAATTTGAGGCAATATCGTTGGTTCTAAACCGCGCAGACGCACAAAAGCATCAGACAAACTTTGACAGGCGCGGCGATTTGGCAATAAAAACAAAACCTTTGCCAATTCTTCCGGCGCGGCTTCATAACTTTTCAAAAAATGCCCAGCTAAAACATCAACAAACGAATCGCTTGCATTGATGCTATAAATTTTTGCAGCCATTTTATTTCCTTATAAATTGTTCAAAAAATCCTTGAGTTTTTCCACAGCACGACCACGGTGGGAAATCTTATTTTTTTCTTCTTGGCTCATTTGCGCAAAACTGCTGGTAAAACCTTCCGGAACAAACAACGGATCATAACCGAATCCGCCAGCGCCCATTTTATGAAAAGCGATTTTTCCATCTACCTGACCAGCAAAAACTTTATACTGTCCATCTGGCCAAGCCAATGAAATAACGCAAGAAAAATGCGCATTACGACTTTTATTCGGACTTTTTTCCATTTCCGCCAATAATTTTTCCATACCTTTATCAAAATCACGATTTGGAGCGTATCTGGCAGAATATACTCCCGGCGCGCCATCTAACGCATCAACACAAAGCCCCGAATCGTCGGCTAAGCAAGGCATGTTTACCAATTTTGCAATAGTTCTGGATTTTAATAGAGAATTTTCTTCAAAAGTTTTTCCGGTTTCTTCCACATCAGGCAAATTCATATCCAACGCAGATTTAACCTTTATACCGTAAGGAGCGAGCAGCTTTTTTATTTCTTTTATTTTCCCCTCATTATGGCTGGCAAACACTATTTCTTCAAGTTTCATATTTATAACTCCTATCCGTTAATCGCTTTTTTCTGAGCCATTATCAGTTGATGAATGCCTTGTTTAGCCAAGCGGAATAATTCATTGAACTCGTTTTCGCCAAACACTGCCCCTTCTGCCGTGGCTTGAATTTCCACAATTTTTCCGCTTTCCGTCAACACAAAATTTGTATCAGCGTCTGCGTGCGAATCCTCTTCATAGTTCAAATCCAATATAGGCACTCCGTTGCAAATACCGCAAGAAACGGCGGCCACATACTCACGAATCGGATTACGGGGCAATACTCCGTTTTTTACCATTTTTTGCATAGCCAAATAAAGAGCGACAAATCCACCGGTGATTGACGCCGTTCTGGTTCCGCCGTCGGCCTGCAAAACATCACAATCCACCTGCACACACATTTCCGGCATTTCGGTTAAATCAACAGCCGCCCGCAAAGAACGCCCGATAAGGCGTTGAATTTCGGCCGTACGTCCGCCCACACCTTTAGTTTCTCGATTTACTCTGGTTTGGGTTGCCCTTGGCAGCAAGGAATATTCTGCCGTTATCCAGCCTTTATTTCCGCCTTTGAGCCAAGCCGGAATTTCCGGACTAACGCTGGCTGTACACAAAACATGCGTGTTTCCGCATTTTATTAAGCATGAACCTTCTGCATATAAATTTACATTAGGAATAATCTCTATTTTCCGCAAATCTTCGGCTGTTCTTCCGTCTTTTCGCATTTTAATCCTCTTTTTTTATTGTTTTTCTTTGTTGCTGAAAAAAATGATGCACCGCAGACGCCACTCTTTTTACGGTATTTTCAACCTTTTCATCACGAGTTTCAACCACTATGTCGGCTTCTGAATAATATGGATATTCCTCTGTTATATATTCCTGCAGCTTGTGTTTTACCGTAGCATTATCACCGAGCAAAAACGGTCGTCTGGTCCGTCCGGCAGTACGATGATACAAAGTATCTATATCCGCTTTCAACCAAATGGTGACCGCGTGTTCTTTAGCCAGCTCTCGAGTTTGAGCCGCCACAAAAGAGCCGCCGCCAGAAGCTAAAACACAAGGCGTACCTTGCAAAAGGCGTTTCATTACCCTTTCTTCGCCGGCACGATATTCTTTTTCACCAAAACATTTCAAGACATCTACCAATGACAATCCTGCGGCCTTTTCAATTTCTTGATCGCCATCGATAAACGGCAGTGATAACCGGCGCGCCAATCTTTTTCCAACACTGGTTTTACCACTTCCCATCAGCCCAACCAACAAAATTATTTTATTTATTTTTGACATTTTCTTAAATTTTCTTTGTTCAAACATTTGCTTTCTATTGACCTATTAATATAACCTTGCTACTATTATTCAATCTTTTTTTAATTTGTTACAAGGAAGAATTTTATGAAAAGACAATCTACTTATAATCAGAGCGGCAGTCTGAGAATTGTATTTTATGCTTTAGGACTGATTATTTTATCCGGCATTGGTTTTTTGATGGTGCACGACATACAAGTTCCAACAGAACACACCACTCAAGAAATTTCGGTCAACTTAGAAAATTAAATTTTTATGCTGAGCCGTTATGTAGATAGTTTTTTAGACGCCGAATCCGCAGAACATGGGGCGGCGTTAACTACTGTTTTGTCTTATAAAAGCGATTTGCAGCAGTTTTTTAGCTTTTCCGGAGCTATTGCTCCTCAAGATTTGACTGAAGAACGAATCGAAAAATTTTTACAACATTTACAAACTTCCGGCTACGCGCCCAAGAGTATGGCTCGAAAACTCTCAACCTTAAAAGACTTTTGCCGTTTTTTATATTCCGAAAAAGTTATCAGCACTAATCCGGCAGCCTATATACTAACACCGAAACAAGAAAAGCCTTTGCCTAAATTTTTATCTGTAGAAGAGATAGAACAACTTATAGACACAGCTTTTGCAAAAAAAGATTATCGGTATTGGCGTATCGGAGTGATGATTGAATTGATGTATGCCACCGGACTGAGAGTTTCTGAGCTGGTAGGATTGCCGGAAAACTCTATAAACTATGGCAAAAAACTGGTAACTTTGGTGGGCAAAGGAAATAAAGAACGCATTGTTCCGATTGCCGGCCGCGTTATCACGGCTTTGCAAGAATACCTGCCTCTACGGAATGAATTTATCAAAAAAAACTCCTCCTCAACTTGGCTTTTTCCATCATTAACCGCGGTTTCAGGACATTTGACAAGAGATGCCTTTTATAAAGATTTAAAAAAATTGGCAGCCGACTGCGGAATTTATCCATCTCGAATTTCGCCGCACGTTTTACGCCACTCTTTTGCCACTCACCTTTTGAACAACAACGCCGATTTACGCTCTGTGCAAAAAATGCTGGGACATGAAAACATAACAACCACAGAAATTTATACCCACATCATACCGCAAAAACTTGGCGATGTTGTGCGCAGCAAGCACCCTTTGGCACATTTTGAGGAAAAAGCCGATGACTAAAAAGATACAAATAAAAGAAGAGCACACCTTAGAAGATTTGACCAGTGTTTCTAAAACTATTTTACACTTAGCTAAACAACTTTTGGGAGCAAAGGGCTTGATGGAGATTGAAATTTTATCCGGTTGGACTTCTATTGTTGGAGAAGATTTGGCTCAATATTCTCTTCCGCAGAAAATTTCTTTCCGCAAAAATGAACGCAGCGACGGCACGCTTGAACTTTTAGTCCTAAGCGGTGCTTTTGCAATGGAAATCAAACAACGTGAACCGCAAATTTTGGATAAAATCAACACCTATTTTGGTTATAAAGCCGTTTCAAAATTGAAAATAGTTCAAAATAGCTGTCCAGAAAATTTTTTAATAGATAAAAAACCCATTGATAATATGAA
>USCF01000030.1 GCA_900553115.1 uncultured Alphaproteobacteria bacterium | reverse complement strand
TTCATCGCGAATACGTGAAATATGTTTAATTGTTTTATTCATCTTTCCCTAAGTGTTAATATTATACCATTTAGGGACATATTCTAACCTTAATTAGTAAATTTTTAGATAAAATTTTAATTTACCAGAAAGTTATTTATCGCCGTAGTTATTTGCTGAACAAAAAATTGTTTGTTATCAAGCCATTGCTGTGGATTTTCTATTTTATAATAACCACGGCTCATACCATCGTTTATTTTCACCAACACCACTGAAAGCGGCTGTTCAAGCATATAAGCGGTCGAAAAAACAAACTCTCCTTGCTCTTGATAGTTTATTTCAAAATAACTGAACTGATTACTATAATCCTGCTGATAAATATCATACAGCAATCCCATAGCCTCGGCACAATGCTCGCAAGGTTCATTGTTATAAAAAACATATATAATAGACTTGTTCCAATTATCTTCGTTTTCTTCCACATATTGCCTTATATATGGCGTGTTGCCAGACAAATCAACCCATTGGGCTTTGCAGACCGAGGCGCATATCAAACCAACTCCAAGCACGAGTCCGCTCAGCATTTTCATTTTATATTCTCCCCATAAAAATCACAGAGGAGAACAAGACTCTTTCAGCCACTTCTTTTCATCATCATTTACACACGCGGCCAAACTTTCATACACTTTGCGGTGATAATTGTTCAGCCAGTCTTGTTCTCCCGCATCAAGGAGATATACATCAATCAGCTTTTTATCAATAGGCACTAAGGTTAGGATCTCAAACTCCAAAAAATTTTCATACTTTTTTGAAGGCTTACTATACACCAAATTTTCTATGCGGATACCATAGGCGTTTTCTTTATAATACCCCGGCTCAATAGATGTCACCATATTGGCTTTGAAACCATACATACTTCCTTTGTTTGAAATACGGTTTGGACCTTCATGCACGTTTCCAAAACAACCTACGCCATGTCCGGTTCCATGCTTATAATCTTTACCTTCCCGCCAAAGTGGCAAACGAGCCAGCGCATCTAATTGCACCCCGCTTGTTTCTTTGGGAAAAATGGCGCGCTCCAAAGCAATGTGTCCTTTCAGCACCAAGGTAAAATCATGTATCATTTCGGCTGACGGAATCCCCAAAGCAACAGTTCTGGTCACATCGGTTGTTCCATCAAAATATTGTCCGCCGCTATCTAATAAAAGCAAACTATTTTCTTGCAGTTTGCGGTTTGTTTTTTCGGTCGGTTGATAATGAACTATAGCCCCGTTTTCGGCAGCTCCGGCGATTGTTTCAAAACTCTCTTCAAAAAACAAATCTTGTTCTTGCCGCAATTCATGCAGCTTTTGCACCACCTCAAGTTCCGTTTTCCCTCGCCAATTATTCTGCAGCCAATAAAGCAGTTTAACCAAAGCAACACCATCGCGCCGGTGACAATTAATCATACCTTGCAGCTCTGTTTCATTTTTTTCAGCTTTTTGCAGCTGACAAATATCCTGAACCGGCACGCCGTTTTTCAATATTTTTTTCAAACGCGATGGAATACTCGCAGCCGTATACAAAATCTTCGCCGTCTGCGTTTTCAGCCAGTTTTCAAATTTGTCAAAAGTGCAAACCGGCAAATCTGTCTGCAAATTATCGGCTATCAGTTTAAACTCGCCGTTTTTATCAATTAACGCATAGGCTCTCACCACCGGTGAACATTGCAAATCTTTGGCATATATATTCAAAAGCCAAGACACACTGTCTGCCGCCGTAACCAAATAATAATCAGCCCCACCGGCTTGCATGATATCTATAAGCAAACGCAATTTGTCTTGGCGGCTCGCTCCCGCATAAACACTAGACCTTTCTTTAACTTCAACGATACTCTTGGCCTCCAAATCTACCCAAGTGCCAAAATCAACAAGCTGCAATTTTGGAAATAAGCTTTCATTTTCTGCAATTTCTCCAGCTGCAACAGACCAACCGTCAAAGCCTATTTTTTGCACCTTTTGCTGTTTTAAAAAACACAAAACATTTTCCAGACAAGGAGTTTGATTAACTACCGATATTTTATTTGTATCAACTTCCTGACGGGCTTGCAGCTCATAACGACCATCAACAAACAAAAACACCTTATCGGCTGTAACCGCCAGCATACCGGCCGAACCGGAAAATCCGCACAAGTATTTTATTTTATGTTCTTGCGGTAGAATATCTTGTCCTAAAAACCTGTTTTCATAGCCGATAATATAAGCGTCTAAACTTTCTTGTTTCAATTTTTGTTGAATATCGTCAATAGTCATTTTATTTCTCCAGCAACGCTACTCGCCAATTTTCTTTTTCATATAATTTTTTGAGTTTCAATCCTTGTTTTTCATGTTCACCGATAACCCAGTCAACTTGATCATCAATAAAACCTGAAATAACAGCATAACCGCCTTTTTTCAAGTTATTAGCCATATCCGGCGCCATTGCAATCAGCGGACGAGCCAAAATATTTGCCAATATAACATCATACGGCGCATTTTTTTGTACCAACTCCGATTGATAACCGTCGCTCAAATCTGCTTTGATTTGCGCTTCGGCCTGATTATCAATAGCGTTTTGCTTGGCAACACGCACTGCTTCATCATCAATATCCACCGCCACAATCTGAGCCTGATGCCAAAGTTTTGCTGCCGCCAGCGCCAAAATTCCTGAACCGGTGCCGACATCAAGTATTTTTTGCGGTTTTTCAGCGCTTAGCTGATTAATATCTGACAACGCATCTAAACAGCCTCTTGTTGTTTGATGTTCCGAACCAAACGCTGTTGCCGCATACACTTTTAACCCTAATTTATCCTTTGGCAGCGGCGTGTTATCATTAATACTGCAAATAAAAAATTCCGCCTCTTCCAACGGTGCAAAATTCATTACATTTTCTGTCAGCCAATCATCGCTTTGCAGCAAATTCCAAGTATAAGGCGGCAATTTAACGCCTTGAGCCGCAGCGGCGGCGACTAAATCATCTTCTTTAGCGTCTTGTCGCAAATACCCCACCAATTGTTCCAGCCCGTCATCGCTGTAATCAATAGATGTCACTTCAAAAAAATCATCGGCAAACGCCTGCAAAGTTTCATCAATTTCGGCTGTCGGCGCAAATTTGGCAATTTTGCAACTTCCTGAATTATTACTCATTTTTTTATCTTTCGTTATTACTTTTTTTACTAACTGTGTTATAAAATTATGATTAGTATAGTAAATAAACCTTTAAAAGAGCTTATCATGAAAAAAATATTTATCACTTTTTCAGCTATGTTACTGGCGGCCTGCACTTATTTTGAAAAAGACCATGACGACTATTGGTTAAACCAAGTCCGCCCATATAGAACAATGCCTATCAACTTTTATAATCCCGACGATGAAGCTGCTCAGGAAAAATTAACTGAAAGCAAAACTCTCAACACTCGCACCTATCAGCATAATGTTGTTGTTTCGGCTAATTTAGGGCAACGTATGGTTGATGCTCAAACATACACCGTGCAAAATTTTGCCAAACCTAAATTAGCAGCCAACAGCAGCGGCTATATTTCTAACAACGGTCAAACTGTTAACATCGCCCAAAACCAAACTTTTGAGCCGATTGGCGAAATCAAAATGAACAGTGCCTACTTTTTAGTTGTTAATGCCAGCGACCAAGGCGACTTTTTGCTTGTTGACGAAGATGGTAAATTTTTACCAATGATTTGTCACCTCTATCACGGAGAATTGCTTCTCCCAAGAGAAAAAGCATACATGAGCAATAAAAATCTGCGTTTGGAACAGCAAAAAGACATGCGAGAAAGCGTCAGCGACCCTAAATTGCAGTTTGAAGTTAAATACGACGGTTTAGAAAACGGTTATATGGCGTTTATCTATACCGATTACAGCAACGCCAACGCCACCGAAGGATATTTTCAACGCTACATCTTTCCGCAAGACCAAGATTTGGTTGACATCAATGGCGTAAAATTCAAAGTTATGGATGTATATCCAGACCGCATTGAATATATGTTGCTAGACTAGATGTTATTCTAACTTGCTAAAACTCCCTTTTCTCCAAAGGGAGTTTTTTTGTAATTCTCATTTCAAAAGAAAAAGGGCAAGGATATTTTCTTGCCCTTACAACCTCAATAAATTATTTGGTTTATTTTCTTCTGCTGGCAGAAGAAGACGATGATTTCTCTGATTTTTTATTAAACTTAAACAAATCAGCGCTCAGCTTTTTATCTTGCTCGGCGTCAAACAAAGAAATTGTTACTTCGATATTTTGCTGATCAATTACATTCCATTGTTTCAAACGGAACGGCGAATTATCAAAAATCAAAGTAATTGGTTTCACCCCCGGAGAATTTGGCATTTCAACCGTCACCGAGGTTTGGCCGCTGTCTTTATAAAAATCCGCAACTTTTAAATTTTTACCGTCAAATTTTATCTTATTGCTTAAAATCATCGTTGCCGGAATATCTTTGTAATCAATATTAGTAATTTGATCCAATTCTTTATCGTTATAGATAATATAATCACCATTACCAACAATTAAAAGCGGATCAGGAGCTGTATATTCCATACGGATTTTACTCGGCTTTTCAATATAAATTTTACCTTCGGCCGAACCGCCGTTGCTAGACATTTGCACAAAGCTGGCTTCAAGCGTGTTAATATTATTCAAATAATTTTCAATTTTATTCAAATCGGCATTTTCCGCCTGCGCCGCACCGGCAACAAACATCATGGCCAACAAAAGCTTTTTCATTTTACAACTCCTTTATAACCATAATACTACCATTTTTCCCAATGAACTTTATCCGGATTATAGCGGCTTGCCGGTTGTTTTGGTTCTTCGGCCGGCACACCCATCGGAATAATTGCAATCGGACGCATATTTGCCGGAATATGCAATTTTTCTTGCAGATTTTCAATAATCAACGGCATCGGAGCAACACCGCAAAAACAAGCGCCATACCCCAAAGCGTGAGCGGCCAGCAACACGCCATAAGCAGCTATTGTACCATCAACATCGGCATACGACCACTTTTCATTTTCTTTGTCACGATGAAACGACTCATCGGTATTGCTGCAAACAATAATGGCGCAAGACGCATTTTTAGCAAAAGACGTCCATGGCTGAACCGTGCGTAAAGAAGCTAATTTTTCAGCATCTTCAATCACCAAAAATTCCCATGGCTGTTTATTATGAGCCGACGGAGAATATGAAACAGCCTCTAAAATTTTTTCAATATCCTCGTGCGGAATCTTTTTGGTTGTATCATACATACGAACCGAACGGCGCGTTTTCAAACCTTCTAACAAATCCATTTTTTATTTTCTCCTTAATTAACTGTACGGCGCAAACTATCTATATGCGGCAAAACATAATGTTCAACTAAAAAATTAATTGATTTCACCGCCATTTTATCACATTGAATTATTGCGTCAAAAACATTTTTATTATCTTTTTCAGGGTGAATTTTACTTATCATCGATTTATAGACTTCTGCCAATTGTGACAGAGAATCAACAACTTCTGCTATATAAGCCGGAAGTTTAGCATCATCTTTACCGCCCCAAAAACCTTCAATAAAACCAAGTTCCAATTCGTTGTAGCGTTCTTCGCAAACCTCAATCAAATCGGCTGTTGGCTCAATTCGTGGCAAAACAACACTGTTAGCCGAAACCAATTCAAACATTTCGTCCCATAGTCCCATAAAAAATTTGAAAAACAATTCGGCTTCGTTTTTTGTTTCCAAACGAGGAGCTTGGTTATTTTCCCAAAGAGAAGCTATAACATCTGTTGGACGCAGCTCAGTATTTGGGCTGCATATTGCGCCGGCAAAACGCAGTTTAACCACGTCTAACGGTGTCGGGCAATTGTAGTGTTCTAAAAATTTTTTAAATTTATCATCACCAATATATTTATTTTCGCTTTTCATTTTAATATTCTTCGTATATGATACATTTCACTGAAAGTATAATTTAATGGAGTTTTTTAAATTGTCTAGTCTAAAATTAGTGATAAGCACGATATTTATGCTAAATTTATGCGGCTGCAGCCTTTTTAATCCCTATATTGACCGCCGACGCAACCCCGGAACGCAGGACATCAGCCAACTTTACAGCGGTCCTTCAAAACCTGACGCGCCTGTGGTTTGCTATAATGGCCTGTGGAGCAGTGATGAAGACTTGCAAGAACTTGCCACCGCCGAATGTGTCAAACACGGAACCGGAAACTACGCCGAATTTCAAGAAAAAACTCATCTGGACGGCAAATTATTGCTGCCTAGCCATGCTTATTATAAATGTGTAAACAAAAAAGGAACAGAAAATGAATCTTCAACCGGAAAATAAATTAAACGCCGATTTAACCGAAATCTTTAAAAAATTGGAGCTGGATACCAGATTTGCTGTAGTAAAAGTATCTGACCGTGCCGATTTAAGCGATTTTCAATGCAACGGAGCTTTGGCTCTGGCAAAAATTGCCCATAAAAATCCGCGTGAAATAGCTCAATCTATTGCCGAAGAACTGAAAAATTATCCGGAAATAGAAGCTGTTTCGGTTGACGGACCGGGGTTTATAAACATTAAATTGACTAACGAATTTATAGCTGAAACCATGGATAAAATGGCGGCTGACGAACGCTTAGGCTGCGGAATGACTGAAAATCCGCATAAAGTTGTTTTGGATTTTGGCGGTCCGAATGTGGCAAAAGAAATGCACGTCGGCCATCTGCGCTCCGGCGTTATCGGCGAAAGTATTCAGCGTATTGAACGCTTTGCCGGCAACAAAGTTATTTCAGACGTTCACTTGGGTGATTGGGGAACTCCGATGGGTATGATTTTGGCCGAAATTATACATCAAGACGGTGATTTATCCAAGGTAAATAATTATAATATCGAAGAAATTACCGTATTTTATAAAAAAGCCAATATCCGCTGCAAAGAAGATGAAGCCGCCAAAGAAACGGCACGCAAAATCACCGCAGCTTTGCAAGAAGGCAATCCGGAATACCGCAAGGCTTGGCAGCATTTGCGCAGCGAGTCGGTAAACGCCATTAAAAAGAATTATGAACAACTGGATGTGCATTTTGATTTGTGGTGGGGTGAAAGCGACGCTCACAAAACTTGCGGCGAGATTGTAAAACTGGCGCGTGAAAAAGGCATTTCCGAAGTGGATAACGGTGCCGAAATTATCCGTTTGGAAGAAGGAAACAAGCCGAAACCGCCGGTAATTTTGATTAAATCTGACGGCGGCTACACATATCACACCACCGATATTGCCACCATCAAAATGCGTGTTGACCAGCTGCAGGCTGAAGAAATTGTTTATTTTACCGACAGCCGCCAAGCCCTGCACTTTGAACAGGTGTTTGAAGGAGTGTCAAAACTTGGTATCGCGCCAAATGTTGAACTGGAGCATATTGTGTTTGGTACGGTCAACGGTGCCGATGGCAAACCTTTCAAAACCCGTGACGGCGGCGTAATGAATTTGGAAACCTTGATAGAGATGTCTAAGGATAAAGTCCGCCAATCACTGCCGAAAGCCGGAGAAGTTGAAGGTTACGGCGAAGCAGAAATTGAAAAACTGGTTTCACAAATTGCCGTTGCCGCCATCAAATTCCAAGATTTGAAAAACACTATTGCTTCAGGCTATGTCTTTGAGCTGGAAGACTTTGCCAAATTTGAAGGCAAAACCGGTCCGTACATTCAATATGCCGTAGCCCGTATTAACTCTATTTTGCGCAAGGCAAAGGCCAATAATCTGACCGCCGGCAAAGTTATTTTACAAGCCAATGAAGAGCGGGTTTTAGCTTTAAAACTGGCGCAGATAAACAGTGTGATTATGCGCGCCTTAAAAGACAAAGAGCCAAGCATTATCGCCGATTATGCCTACACTTTGGCGCAAACATTCAGCACTTTTTACAACGCTTGCCCGATTATGACTGCCGATACGCAAGAGCTGGCGGCCTCTCGTTTGAAAATGGCTAAGCTGGTGCGCGACGTACTGACCTTAATGCTGTATTTATTGGGTATTGAAGCACCGGAAGTTATGCTTAAAGCCGCAAATCAAGGAGAATAAAATGGAAAAAATAACAACGCAAACGCCGGAAAAATTGCACGATGAAAATTATTGGCTGATGATTTTAGCCTATTTTTCCGCTTTTTTAATCGGCTTGGGAATTATCGCTTTGGTTGCCGCCAACTGGGAGCAAATTCCAAACAATATAAAACTCGGCGGAGCTGTGAGTTTGATGGTTGTCAACGCGGCTGCAGTGATAATATCTATGAAATTCAAAAAAAACACACTGACTCAAGTGCTGTGCGGAGTGTTCGCCGCTTTGATTATGGCGGTAATCGGACTGATTGGGCAAATATTCCAGCTGCGTTCAGATGTCAGCGGAGCTTGCCTGTTATGGGCGCTATGCGCTTGGCCGCTGTTTTTAATCACGCCTCGTCTGCTCTGGCTTTGGATACCGCTGCTTTTTGTCGGAACAAAATCTTTTGCTATTTATAACACTTTTGTCGGAGATGTACTGCTGAACATCGGCTGGAAATATACTCTGGCAAATGGCATCTGCAGCTTGCTTGTTTTTTATGGCTTAATTTTTGCCTATGAACTTTGGATGCTTTACGCCAAACCAAGCAACAAAACCATTGAGCGTCCCTTAAAATTTTATTGCGGAACATTGCTGCTGTCGGCCGCTCCGCTAAGCTGCAGTCCCTTGTTTACCAATGTTGCTTTTGCTCAAATTCCGTGGTCAACTATTGCTCTGTTTTCTTACGGATATATTTTAGCGGCATTTCTTATTTATGCCTTAAACCGCAAACACCGCAGAGTTAGCTTTATGCCTTGGTTTTTACTGGGATTTGTGGTTGAAAGCGTACTGTTGAAATTTAATATTTTACAAGACAATGTGGAATCTGTTTTGGCGCTGACCAGCTTGTTGCTGATGTGGGGCTACGCTTATTATCACAAAATGCCGCGTTTCAGATATTTGACTTTGTTTGCGCTATTGATATGGTTCTTTGCCACTTTCAGATGGGATGTATTCTATCTTATTCCGTCTTTGCTTATTTGCGCGGCTTTGGCTGTTTACGCCTATCTGAACAACAGCCGCCGCTTGTTTGATGTTGCGGTGTTGGCGGCGGTTATCCGTCTGCTCTACTATTATGCCGACGCAAGCAATTTAACCTATTTAGGAATATATCTGATTGGCTCCGGCTTGCTGTTGCTGGCAACGATTTTTGCTCTGGTTAAATATGGTAAGTTATTGTGGGAGAAAAAACATGACTAAATTTGCTAAAATTTGCGCTGTTTTATTGTTTGTACCGGTTGTAATTTTGTCGGTGTATATGCTGCGGCTGACATATTTAAAAAAAAAAAAAAAAGTAGAAATTGCGGT
>USCF01000029.1 GCA_900553115.1 uncultured Alphaproteobacteria bacterium | reverse complement strand
GGTAAATGCCGTCATAAAAAATAAAACAATTCAGTTGGAAGGTAATCGTCAAATAACCAGACTTTATGTTAAACCTGTCTATTTCCTTTATTTTGAACTGTTCTGAATTTCCGAACAGTTACCTATTTAAAAATAAAAAAACCTTGAAAATCAAGGCTTTACTGTTGGCTGCCCAATCTGTACAATGTACGAACTATTGATATGACACCATTCTTAGAACGGCGTGCCGAAATTGTTGCTATGCAAGAGCCTCTTAGAATAGTTCGCAAAGCTCTTGCCGCCTAAATTAGAGTGCTTGCGCTTCATCAAGCCGAATCATACATTCCACCACGTCCCCGTAAGTTACAATGTTTCGGCGGCAGGTTTCGCGCGGTGTGTCATAGTTAGCGGTTGCCGCGCACCCTGTTAATAATGGAATCATCAACCAAAGTGTCATAACAATTACAAGGGCTTTTAACAGTCCGGACAATAGTTTTGATTTTCCCGATAGTGTTTTCTGCTCTTTGTTTTGCTTGAATGTACGTTTCTTTTTCATTGTTGCACTCCTTAAATTTGTTTGAAATTTCTGAATTTTTGGCGGTTAATAGCCGGATTTCATTTTTCCGGCTATCAGCCAAGCCATAAAAAAAGACCGCAAATGCGGCCAAAATAAACAGCACCGTTAAATATAACTTCTTCATTAGTCAATACCTTTGAAAAACAAGTGTCCGCCGATTTTGGCGCAAGGTTTTTTGCCTTTTGCCCAAGCAGGCATAGAACAAACAGCAGGCGCATAATAGTGGGTTGCTCCGTTGACAATGTCTTTCTGCTTGGCTTTTTCAATTATCGGAAAATACTTTGAATACGCCGGAAAAGTCAAAGCCGCCAGCTTTTGCGCGTTGGGGTCGCTCTTGTTCCAGCAAGAGAATTGCCACGGCTTTAAGCAGGTTGCGGCAACCGTGCGGCCTGAATACCATTTTTTAGTTTTAAAGCGGTTTAATATACAGCAGGCAACGGCTATTTGTCCTTGTTCGTTTTCTCCCCGTGCTTCGCCGAAAATCGTTTTAGCCATAATTTCTAAATCATAATCAGTCATTTTTTTAACCTTTTTTCAATAATGGTGGAAAGTTTTGTTTGTATAAAGTCATTAAACCAGTCGTACAGCGTTCGGCTAAATAAGATTACCACGCAAGAAATACCGCTGCGGGTCGCCCCCGAAAGTGCGGCATAATCTAAAAGCAAATACATAGCATAACCCATACAAAACGCCAACACGGCGTCAAGGGTGGCTTGAAAAAAGCCTTTATAGTGAACGTATGCGGACGCAATCGCCATCAGCATAAACAACACGATTGTTTTTAAGTCATCAATCATAGAACCTCTGAAAAAATATTGTATAAAAAAAAGCCCCGCAAACCGCGAGGCATACTCATTTACTTGTTTTGTTATCCGACCGGCGGCAAAACTACACCTGCTTTGAATGTTTTACCGCTTCCGGCGGCGGTTTCGGCAATTCCGCTATATCCGTCCGCCGAAACATTGCCGGTAAAGTTTATGGCCTTAAAAACGCTGCTGTTATTTTTCAAAGCCTTAAAGCTGTTGGCTCCGCAAATAACTTTGCCATCGGCCGAACAGCTCATTTCTCCCTCATATTGATAAAAACCTAAGTCCTCAATTTTGCTGATAAGCTCAAATTTATCGGCCGAATACTTAAATACCCATTGAAAACCGTTGTAACGCAGCAGCAAAATATCATCCACGCTATTAAATTGAATGCGCACATTCGGATTATCATTGATACCGGCTAAATCGGTGCATAAATCGCTTAAATCGGTTATAAATTGCAATCCGTTATCATTGATTTTGGCAATCCATAATCTCTCCACACGGAAACTGCTGACATAGCCGACAATCAGATATTTACCGTCGCCGGTTGTTCCCATTAAGCCTCTAAAGCTATCTGTACCGACCCCAATATGAAAACTGCTGTCTTCGCTGACGCTTTTGGCGGCTGTGTCAATTTTATAACGGGTAATGTAGTTTTCGGAGTTATAAGCATAATGGTAGATGTAAAGCCACTTGTTTGCGCGGTCGTAGCAAGCCGCATAAGCGTTGGATATATCCGCGATGTCGCCGATTTTTTCACCTTTATAAAACACCTCGTTTTGACTGCAGCATAAGTCATCATACAAATAGCAATAAACCGAACTGCCGCGGCTGGAAATGCAAGAGGTGCTGGAATTGCTTGTCATAATATAAATGTCTTTGCTTCCCCAGCGCAACATTTCTTTGCTGTATGTGCTGACGCTGTTTAACGGCGTATAGATGCCGGAAGCAATATCATATTTCTGGTCTGTCAAATAAATTGCGGTTCCGTCCCGGCTGACAATAGCGTAGTTGTTATTACCGGTTAATGTCAAGGCTTCTCCGTCTTCGCTGACGTTTTGCGGTACCATCCATACTTTGTCGCCGGCGGCAATATTTTTGCCGGTGTAATTTATTGCGTCTATCGCGCTGATTGTGTAGTCCGAGGCCTTGCGGATAGCCGAAATTTTTGCCGGATAATCTGCAAGTTTAACCGAACTGTCAACCGCTACGCCTTTGTTAATAATAGCTTTGCGGATTTCCTCCGTGCTTTCTTTAATACTGTTCGCCAGCTCTAAAATATCGCTCATATTTCCTCCAAAACTTTTATAGCTTCATTAACAATAGTTTCTTCTTTTTGCGGTGTTCCGCCGTTTATCACGGCTTCAAGCACCAATTTAGCCGGGTAAGTGGTACTACCTCCGCCGGCACCGCCGACAACGGCGTTTGTGCTGCCTTTCATATTTTTTCCTTTCATTTTTGAATAATGTTAAACCACTAAAACCGAATCAATCACAAAGTCGGCGGTTGGCTTTTTCTTTGCCCAAATCCGAACATAACCGTTGCCGCATTCGGCCACCGGGGCAAAATTTCCGCCGGTTGCTTCATTAACACCAAAAACCACAGTCGGCACTTTATCTTCGTTGGCGTCATCGTTTGGAATATTCGCACAAAACGGATAAGCCTTATATGTGGTGTCATCTAGCCACAGGCTAACTTCAACCTCAACGGCATTGTCTTTGTGTATAGGGCTGGCGGTGCTGATTTTGTCTTTAATGCTTTCATAAAAGGCGGTCAGCTGAGCAATGTAGCGGTTATATCCGGTTTGCAGCTGCGACAAAGCATTATTAAGCTGTTCCAGAATTACATCGGTATTAAATTCCGCCATTTCCGCGGTATTGTTCGCCACCTGAATATAAAGGCACAGACGCACGTTTTTAGGACGAGCTTCATCATCACCGGAAGCTGTAACCGCCGCGGTGTTTTCCAATGTGTAGTTATCCGACCAAAATTTATCCGACTTTGAATTATCCGTGCCGGAGCCTAAATAGTTGTTTGTTGCGGCTGACCGGTTGCCGCTGTTAGGAGTTGCCCGCAAATTGTGCGAGTGCGCTTTGTTGGCGTCGTTCTGTTCTGCCGCCAAATCAGCCAAACTGCCGATAGATGAAATAAAACGGGTAATTTTCGGAAGCCGAACGTGTCCGTTTAAGCTGTCAATATAAAAGCTGGCGCATTGTCCGTAAGTGTTGATTTTTTCTTCATATTTTTCATTGCTTGCCACAGTCGGCACTTTGCCGGTTTCGGCCAAAGAGTTCAGTTTTTTCCAAAAATCAGGATAAAGCAGCTTGCAGTTTGTAATAGTTTCGCCGGTCCAAAGCGGAAAGGCACCCACCGGAGTTTCGCCGGTAATGCTGAAATAAATATCAAACATTTCACGGGTCGGCCTTTTCTCCAGGGCAGAAATAGCCGCCTGCAGTTCGTTAATTGTTTGGTTGACGGAGCTTGCAAATTGCTTTATTTGGTCAAAGTTGGCATTGACTTCCGAAGCAACCGCTTTTTCTCCGCCCTCAAATTTATAAGGATAAGTAATAATTAAGTCATTCATTTTTTTACCTCGTATTTAGTCATTTTAATTTATTTAGCCCCTTGCCATAACCCTCGCCCCCTGAGGGAGAGGGCGGCACACCGTGCAGGGTGAGGGGTAACAATAAACAATCCGTTTCTAATCCTCATCAAAAGCATAACGCTGTGCCAAATCATTCAGCAAATAAAGGTTGTTATCCCAAAGAGTGTCAGAACGTCCGGCAAAATTCGGATTCAACAAATCCTTTGCGGCTTTGCGATATATTCCGCCGCGTATTTTACCATAAAGCAAATCGGCGGCGGTTCCAAACATAGAGCCTTTGCTTTCCAACTGTTCACGCCCGAAAAACTTTTCTTTTTCCGGTGTTCTCAGCATTCTTTCGGCTTTGCTGCCCAAATCGGCCAAACGGTTATACTGCACCTTTTGCCGGTTTAATTCCGGAATCAGCTTATTATATTGCGACTTCGGCAAAATCTTGGATAATGCGACTTCATAATTCAAAGCCTCGTTAGCCAAGTTTTTGTTGGCGGCCGGATTATGGGTTATTTTGTTAAACAAACCTTGCGTAAATGCGTTGTTTTCCAGCGGCGACAAACTTGGCAGCAGCTCATCGTTATTCACGCTGTTTGGGTTAAATCTCCGCCCTTGGTTATAAACTTCATCCAGCCTTTTGGCGCGGGCAAATTGCCGGTCAACATTCTTTATACCGCTGGAGTTAAGCACATTATTTAATTTATCCTTAATTCCATAAAGGTGGTGCGTGTCGTTTGTTGCAGTTTTGAAAAGCTGATTGTTCGGGTTTGTCTGCATAGAAGAGTTGATAATATCGTTAAGCTCTTTTTTTACCTCGTTAATACTTTCCAAACTGCCGGCTTTAAGATTGGTTTTATTAAGCCCTCTTTTTAATACCTCGTTTAGTTGCAGCCGCTGAAATTCGTTCAGCCCGTCGTACAGCGTAGAAACGTTTGGCAAGTCAGGGTTGGCAACAGCGTTTCTCATTCCTTTTTCAAAAATTCCACTATTGACAACACCTTGTTTTGGTGTTATATTAGTAATATCTAACACGGGATTGTTCCCCTCTAATGTGTTAGATACTCTACCGCTTAAGGACAAATCTTGAGCGGTTTTTTTGAATTGATTGGCCATATAGGCATCATTTGTTTGCATTTTGTTAAACAAGTTTCCGTTTTCCAAAATGGTAAGGTCAAAAAAATCTTTCCCTGTATCGCTATTTTTATATTTTTTAGCAATATAATCACGTCCATTTTGTGAATATTTCAGGTCGGGACGATTTACGGTATTGTTGAGCGTTCGGATAAATGGACGTCTGTTAGTTGCTAGGAAATGATTTATACCAAGTTCATCATTTCCTATATAACTAGCTTCATCGTTATAAATTCCCATTTTCTGCAGGGCTGCTCTATCACGCAGCAAAGCGTCGGCTTCTTTCCGAGTCAGTTTTTTGTTCGGGTTATATCTGCTTTCCGGCTTAATAGCTTTCAGCTGTTCTTTGCTGGGCGTAAAGTCCATAATCTCATCAGAGGCGTGCTGTTTCATAAAGTCGCTGTAGCGTTCTTTGGCGTTGCCTACGGCTTTGGGAATATCCACCCGCTTTGTCAAATTGCCGCGGATAGTGTCGCCGGTCTTTTGGTTAAGGTTGCGTACGGCCGGAATAGCTTTGTTCAGCAAATCTTCGGCCAACGCCTCATCGCCGTAATTTAAGCCTTTATGCAAAATCTTTAAGGCCGTCGGGTTTTTCACAACGTTTTCCAAACCTCCGCGCAGGTTTTTAGTCAAATTGCCGGATGTCAGCAACGCCAGCGGATTATTACTGACTGCCGTGCCGCCCAAAAGGTTTGCGCCCAATTTTCCCCATTCGCTTTGCGGATTAAGCGCGCCCTCCACAGCACCGCCGCCACCGGCTCCGGCCGTCGCCAGATACACATTTGGAGCTAATAAGGCTTTTGCGCCAATACTGAGCGCGTTTTTTCCGGCTCCCAAATATCCGGCTTCGGCGGCTAGGTTTCCGCCTACGGCCGCGGTTGCCATATCAAAACCGTATTTAGAGGCTTTTTCAATGGCTCTTTCTCCGGCGGTTCTGGCTTCAAGCGGATTGGTGTCAACTCCGATAGCTCTTGCCACATAGCCAAACGGGTTTAACTCGGCATTAGCCACGCCCTGAGCGGCAAAACCCAAAGAACGTCCCAAAGGTGTGTTTACAGCCCAGTCCGCGGCCTTGTCGCCAAAAGTTTTCTGCGGGCGCAGGCCTTGCGCCAAAATTTCAGCTTTGCGGCGCAGTTCCGGTGTCATTTTCAGCGGGGCAAATTCTTCGGGATGTCGCCGCTTATATTCCGCCCAGCGCGCCTGCTTATCAGACGATAAACGCCCCAGCAATCCTCTGCGCTCAATTTCTTTCAACCTTGCTACTATATTCATTTTGCCTGTCTCCGTTTGTGTTATAGTGTCTTTCCGATTTTGCCGCCGATTTGCGAACCCGCAGCCGCGGCGGACGGGCCGCCTAAATAAGCTCCGAAAGTTCCGCCGGCCAAACTGCCGACGCTGTTGGCAATATCGCCCCACATACCGCCGTTGTTGGCGTTGGCGGCCGCATTGCTATAAAGCCCGGCACTCGCATTGTTAGCCGATGTCATCATATTATACGGCACTTGGTAATAGTTCATAAGTTGGCCTAAAATATTGCTGACGCGACTGTCTTCGCTGTTCATCAAATCCAGCTGCGCGTCGGTCAGTTTGTTAGCCAGCTGATTGCTCATCTGATTAACGCTGGACCCGCGGGTTAAGCCTCTTTGGCTCAAAGGCTGAATAATATTGTTTTCCAGCGATTGATGGGCGCTGTTGCTAAGCTGCTGCTGCCGGTTTTTATAGCTTTGGCTGTCGTATGTCGGACTAATCAGCTGCTGCAAATATTGCGGTATCGCCGAGCCGGTTTGACTAACTAACTGTTTTTCAAAGTCCGACGGATTATAAGTTGTTCCGTTTTTGGTCGTTGTAGACGAGCCGTAAAGCCCGCCGGTTGAATATGTTTGGTTTTTAATTTTTTTCCCTGTACTCATTTCAAAATCCTTTCATTTAAGCCACTTTTTTGGCGACTATAAATCCCTCCGGAGAGGGATAACAATCATTTTCCGGCAATAATTTTAACTTCCAGCGGCTGGGTGTCCAGTCCGCCGATTTCCTTTCTATCAACGTATAAGCCCATAAGTTTGCCTTTAAGCTCTTCCGCTTTAATAAAGTTGCCAATATCCGGCATCGGCGAGCCGTTTACCATACGGTTAATTGCCATATCTTGAGCCTTTTCCAACATCATAAAACTTTTTTCCACCGAATAACCGGCATTGTTAATGATTTTGCCTTGCTGTTTTTGCAGTTCGGCCTGAATATCATCACGGCTCAAAAGCTGACGCCCGATGACTTTGGCCGACTTTTGCGAGTAACCGGCTTTAATTGCCGATTGCGTAGCGTTGCCGGATTTCAAATATTCCGACACGAATTTAGTTTGCCGCACATTCATTAAATACCTCCTTTCAGTAACAAAAAAACAATTCTAATCCCTGATAACCGGCTTAAAAAACTCCACCATATAGCTGACAGCGTCAAAAATATGTCCTAAATAAAGTTTGTCGTCATCGTCGGCAATTTCCGCCGGTGTCGGAGCGTCTATCAGCGAAGTTCCGGCCTTGTATTTCAGGTTTCGCATATTATAAAGCAGCCATTTACAGCGCGGATGCACAAAAACGTGGCGCACTCCGCTGTTATCAAACACTTGCTTGTTAAAAGCGTTGCATCGTGCCACAATCGGCGGATTAAAACGCCGCAAGTTAAAGTTTACCCTATACCCGTTTGCGGCTAGGGTGTTGGATATAATGGCATAATCCGAATATCGGCTTTGTGTTTTGCGGTATTTTCCGCTGGCGTCTCCGCAAATCTGCACCACGCCTTTAACAATATCTGGCGGGTAACGGTTCATAAACTCGTCAACCACATCTTGCGTAATAACGTTGTTCAGCACAAGTTCGTCAAACACATAAAAGCATTGTCCGTCATAGTGGGCAAGAGTTGAGCAAGCCGGATTAACGTTAAAATCAAGGCTCCAATAGATGTCCAAATCAGCACAAAAGCGTATTTGTTCGTTTTCATTATCTTTACTCCAATATTTAACCACCTTAGCCACATTGGCGCCGCGCGGTTTGTTTAAATAGTCGCGTTCAAATTCTTCGGGTTTGTTTTTTTGCAGCAGTTCCGCCTGTTCCAAAAAGCGAGGCGAGAGCAAACCCAAATGTACAAGTTCCGGATAGTTCACTTCGGCAAAATAAGTGTGTTTTGGGGCTTGCATACGCTCATAGTCCAAAAACAAGGCTTCTTCCACCGGCAAATTTTCTTCTATGCGGTTATAGATAACAATCAGCTTTGCGCCCTCTTTACGAATGGTTTTCAGCAAAACGTCCCAAACCGGCTTGCTGACGGCCTGAGCTTCATCAACCAGCCAAATATCCACCTGCGCCAAACCTTTAAGAGCTTCGCGGGCGTTGGCGTTGCTGTCGCGGAGTCCCAAAAAGCTGATAGAAGAGCCGCTGGGAGCGTGATATATAGCCTCGCTGTTATAGCGAAAGCCGCGGTTTTTAAATTCGCCGTCAATCAGGCCTTGAAATTCGGTAATAAGACTGTCTTTTTGGCTGGTTTTAGTCTCTCTAAAGCAAACCACGCGCTTTTTCTTTTTACCGGTATTTTGCAAAATGTTCAGCAAAATGCCTCTGCATCCGTGTCCGGTTTTCATACTGCCGCGCCCGCCGGTAAAAACAAAGTTATCATATTGCGGGCTGTCCATATTCAACAGAGGCGCATATTTTTCATAAAACAGCATATCGCTCCTTTCAATTAAGCCCTTTCTTATCCCATTTCAGCAGCCGTTTTTTTCGGTTTGCCCATTTAAAGCCTGCTTCTTTCAAACAAATAACCGCGTTAAGGTGTCGAGTGTCAGCCCACAGCTGCTTATAATCGGCACAAACACGGCGCAAAGCCTCCACGCATTCTTTATGACGATGGCGCAGCGCATAGCCGCCCACATATCGCCGCCCGTCCCGCGCCAAATAAACAAACAAAGTTCCGACATAACCGGCATTGTTGTAAACGTTCCGGCAGTCAGCGGCTTTCAGCAAACCGGAAAACCCGTTGACATCGTCCAAATTCTGCCGGTTTTCGGCAAAATAAAACTCCGCTTTTGACACATCAAAAAAAGGACTGTTTTTTTCCACCAAAATAATCATATTTTTTTTATCCCAAAGTTTTGGTTTTGAGCTTAACTCGTTTCAGTTCAAGCCGTTTAATCCCAAATTGCTGTCCCGGTTCTTTGGTAAAAATTCTGAATTGCAGCTGCTTAAAGCCCCGCACTCCGGCGAGGTTAAACATCACTGTGTTTTTGTTTTTATCAAAACACTTGCCGCCGTTTTCATCTTCTTTGTCCTTAGCCCAAACGCTATAAAC
>USCF01000028.1 GCA_900553115.1 uncultured Alphaproteobacteria bacterium | reverse complement strand
TTCACCGTCAGGATTTTAACCGAACTGGTCAAGCCGTCTTGTTTCATTCGCTGCATAAGCTTACAAATTCGCAAAACCTTTTTGGACTATTTTGCCAAGAACGGTCATAAAGTTGTTCCGTCATCATCACTTGTTCCTGATAATGACCCGACATTAATGTTTACAAACTCCGGTATGGTACAATTTAAAAATGTGCTTGCAGGCAACGAAACCCGTGACTACACCCGAGCGACCACTGCGCAAAAAAGCGTGCGCGCCGGCGGTAAACATAATGACCTTGACAGCGTAGGCTATGATGTACGCCACCATACATTTTTTGAAATGCTCGGCAACTTTTCTTTTGGTGATTATTTCAAAGACGGCGCAATTCCTTTTGCTTGGGAATTGCTGACCAAAGATTTTGGACTACCGAAAGACAAGCTTGCCGTTACCATCTACTATAACGATGAAGATGCCTATAATTTGTGGAAAAAAGTTTCTGGTTTACCTGATGACAGAATTATTCGCATCAGCACCAAAGACAACTTTTGGCAGATGGGTGATACCGGTCCTTGCGGTCCTTGCTCCGAAATTTTTTACGACCACGGGCCGGAAGTTTGGGGTGGTTTACCGGGAACACCGGAAGAAGACGGCGACCGCTTTATTGAAATTTGGAATTTGGTTTTTGACCAATTTGAAGATTTGGCCGATGGTTCGCGTATAAACTTAAAACGCCCGGGAATTGATACCGGTATGGGTTTGGAACGTATTGCCGCTATTTTGCAAGGCGTTCACTCTAACTTTGATACCGATATGTTCCAACACATTATCAAAGCTATTGCCGATATGGCCAACACCGACCCTAACGGTCCGTTAAAAGCATCTCATAATGTGATTGCCGACCACTTGCGTTCTATTTGCTTTTTGATTGCCGACGGCGTTTTGCCATCTAACGAGGGACGCGGCTATGTTCTGCGCCGCATTATGCGCCGCGCTATGCGTCACGCCTATATGCTGGGCGTTAAAGACCCGATGATTTACAAGTTACTCCCGACTTTGCAAAAAGAAATGGGCGAAGCTTATCCGGAACTTTATGCCCGCGAAAATCTTATCAGTGAAACCATTAAGATTGAAGAAGAGCGTTTTGGACGCACTTTGGATAAGGGTTTAAAACTTTTAGATGAAGAAATTTCACATCTTGGCCGCGGTGACAAATTGAGCGGTGAAACGGCCTTCAAATTGTATGACACCTACGGTTTTCCGTTGGATTTAACCCAAGATGCTTTGAAAAATAAAAACATTGAAGTAGATACAGCTGGTTTTGACGCTTGCATGGCCCGTCAAAAAGAAGAAGCCCGTAAAAACTGGGCCGGTTCAGGCGATACGGCAGTAGAAAAAGTTTGGTATTCCGTCGAAGACAAGGTAAATCCGACCGAATTTTTGGGTTATAATGTAACAAAATCTGATGGCGAAATCGTTGCCTTAATTCAAGATAATAAAGAAGTTAACGAAGTTACTTCAGGTAAATTTGAACTTGTGGCCAATCAAACACCGTTTTACGGCGAATGCGGCGGTCAAGTCGGCGACACCGGTTTGATTGTTTCTAAAAACTTCACCGCCAGAGTTATTGATACAAAACGCAAATTAGATAAGATTTTTGTTCATGTTTGCGAATTGGAAAAAGGCTCGGTTAAAATTGGCGATTGCGCTAACTTTGAAGTTGATGAAGAAAACCGCAAGCGTATTTGCGCCAACCACTCGGTAACACACTTGGCACACAAAGCTCTTAAAATGATTTTGGGCGACCACGTTGCGCAAAAAGGTTCTATGGTGGAAGCCGACAGAATGCGTTTTGACGTTTCTCATCCAAAGCAAATTACTGCCGAACAACTGCGTCAGGTAGAAGATATTGTCAATGAACAAATCCGTAATGATTTGCCGGTTACAACCGTTATCATGAACAAAGAAGAGGCAGTAAAACTCGGCGCTATGGCTTTGTTTGATGAAAAATACGGCGATGACGTGCGCGTGGTAACAATGGGCGATGAAAATGCTCCGTTCTCTCGCGAACTTTGCGGCGGTACCCATGTATGTTCTACCGGAAACATTGGTTATTTCCACATTATTGGTGAATCAGCCGTGGCTGCCGGTGTACGCCGTTTGGAATGCTTAACCGGCGTTGGCGCGGATTCTTATGTGCGTGAAACCGAAAACAAATTACACCATGTTGCCGCAACACTAAAAACAAATCTGAATGATTTGGAAGCTCGTATCAACAGCTTGCTGGAAGAACGCAAAAAACAAGAGCAAGAAATTTTTAATCTCAAAAAAGCTCTGGCTAGCGGTAAATCCTCATCTGATGAAACCGAAACTGTTAACGGCGTAAAATTTGTCGGTAAATTGGTATCAGGTGCTCACCCGAAAGAATTGAAAGCTTTTGTTGATGACATTATGCAAAATCTTGGTTCTGGCATTGTTGTTCTTTGCTCGGATAAAGATGATAAAGCATCTGTTGTTGTTGGCGTTAGCAAAGATTTGACAGCCAAATATAACGCCGTAGACTTAGTTCGCGCTGCATCTGCTGTTGTTGGCGGACAAGGCGGCGGCGGACGTCCGGATATGGCGCAAGCAGGCGGCTCAGACGCGTCTAAAATCAATGACGCCATTGCTAAAATCAAAGCAATGATTGCTTAACAGCGAAAAAGGGCGAATTTTTATGGCTAAACCGCAGTTATTCCGCTCATTTTCTCTAAACATTGAAGTGTACAGCATTTTATATATGCTGTACACTTTACTTGCTTTTAATTATGTTTTTTTTGAAAAAATACATGAACTCAGTCAAAGCACACTTTTTACAATCGGTACATTTTTTGTGCTTTGGATACTATTAACCGTTTGCAGCTTGTTACTTTTTTGGAAATGGACGGTTAAACCTCTTTCCATTTTGTTTTTGCTTATTAACAGTGGTGTTTTTTATTTTGTAAAAAATTATCACATTGCCGTTGATGAAGAAATGCTGCGCAACGTTTTGCAAACCAATCCGCACGAAACGGCTGAATTACTTAACTTTACGCTATTGGCATATATTTTGGTTTTAGGAGGAATTCCGGCATTTATTATCAGCCGGCTCAATTTTACCGAAACCAGTATACTTAAACAGCGCGGCACTCTATTTGCCCTTTGTTTAGCGCTGTTTGCCGTAATTATTGTACCAAACAGCAAAGACGTGGCCCAGTTTGTCCGCAACAATAAACCGGTAAAATATTTATTAGTTCCGGTAAACTACATCGGTGCAATTATTTCAACTGTTAAACACAATATGCGAGCCAACCATGAATTTACACCTATCGGTCTGGATTCGCATTTCACAAAATATTGGAAAAACGACAAACCGTTATTAATTGTTTTTGTGGTTGGCGAAACTGCGCGCGCCGCAAATTTTTCTTTAGACGGTTATAAACGCGAAACCAATGCTCCGCTAATTCCTTATTTAAACAATATAATCAACTTTACCAACACCACATCTTGCGGTACTTCCACCGCCGTTTCTGTTCCATGTATGTTTGCTAAAGACAGCCGCACGGAATTTAACAACGGCAGTTTGGATTATACTGAAAATGTGCTGGATATTTTCAAAAAAAATGACTGGCGTGTGGTTTGGCTTGAAAATAACAGCGATTGTAAAGGCGTTTGCACACGTGTTGAAACCTATAGTCCATGCGCAACCAATGCCGGAACATGTTTTGACAGTATTTTAACCCAAGAAATGCAAAAACAGCTGGCTAAACCGGCACAAAACACCGTTATGGTTATGCACCAAGCCGGCAGCCACGGTCCAACATATTATAAACGCTATCCAAAGGAATTCCAACGATTCGCGCCTGTATGCAATACCGAAAAACTGAACCAATGCACAGGTGAAGAAATTATAAACACTTATGACAATACCCTTCTTTATACTTCTCAAAATTTAGCAGATATTATAAGCTTGCTTAAAAATGATTATCCACAGTATAACAGTTTGTTGATTTATGTTTCCGACCACGGTGAATCGCTAGGTGAGTACAATATATATTTGCATTCCGCACCTTATAGCATTGCGCCAAAAGAACAAAAACAGATTCCATTTTTTCTTTGGGCGGACGATTCTGTGTTCAATGCGCTGCAAATAGACAAACAATGTTTGGAAGAAACTAAAAATACACCGGTTTCCCACGATAACATCTTTCATACTTTATTAGGTATCGGTGGAATTTCGGCTTCAGAATACCGACAACAGCTTGATTTAATGTATAAATGTAAAAAATAGTCAAATTTCGACAAATTATACTTGCTTTTGCCAAAATTCAGTGCTATATAATAGGGTATTGAATTTATTATTAACCCTTAAATTATTTTGCGTATGTGTAAGATTATTGCTTCTATGAATTTGAACGCTTATTTTGTTAACCGCAAGGCTAACAGTGCTATCAAAAAGTTCGACAAGGCTAATCCAGAACTTCTCAACATCGACATGCTGACAAAGCTCGTACCTCGTCTGGTGCAACTCGTTTTACGTGTTGATGCTTTCAAGAAACCTGCCGGTGCTCCGTTCTATGCTTACATCAAGGATGGTAATCCACTCTGTGTCGTTGTTGACATTCAGACAGGTAAGGCACAGGTCATTGACTCCTCGGTCATCGCTTCGGAAACCAATGTTGGTTCTGAGTTCCAGCTTGACGGCACGACCTACAAATTGGTAAATGAAAAGGCCCGCTGGAAGCGCTACAACTCGACTAAGGTCAACAGCAAGAAGTACACCAAGCCTCGCAAGCGCCTCACTCCGCTCAGTCCGGAAGTTGCCGGCGCCGATGGTTGGACAGATAAGTAGTTCAAATCTTAGACATATTAAAGGCACTCGTTTTCACGAGTGCTTTTTTTTGTTTTTTCCCAATAAATCTTATTTATTTGTAAATCTTTTTGTTTTATGATGCAGACATAGTTTAAAGTTTTTATAAGAGGCTCATCATGAATAAAATTGCCATTGTTGGTGTAAATAATAGTTTAGGTCGTGAATTATTAAATATTTTAGAAGAAAACGGCACTCCTGCTGATAGTATTTTTGCCGTAGACACAAACAGCCCTCTTGGAACTCAAGTTTCATACGGCGAAGATGTGGATATGGACGTTTGGAATTTAGACGATTTTGATTTTTCTTCAGTTAAAGTTGCTGTATTTGCTACCTCTGAAGAAATTGCAAAACGCTATATTCCACATGCTTCGGCAAAAAAAGTCATGGTTATTGATTGTTCATCGGCACACACAACAGATTCTGATGTTCCTTTGGTTATTGCCGGTTTAAATGACGAAAAAATTGCCGATGCTAAAAAAGGTATTATCGCCGTTCCATCACCGCAAGTAACACAAATTATGCTTCCTTTACAAAAAGTTGCCGAAACACACAAAATCAAACGTTTGGTAATCAACACCTATATGGCTGCCTCAATTTATGGCCGCGAAGCTATGGATGAACTTTTTGCCCAAACCCGCAAAATTTTTATGAACGAGCCATTAGTTGACGATGAAAAAATATTTCATAAACAAATAGCCTTTAACGTTTTGCCGCAGGTTGGCGAATTTATCGGCGATGAAACAAAATACGAATGGTCAGCTAATGTGGAAATTAAAAAGATTTTGGGCGGCAATATCAAAGTACACGCCAACTGTGCTGTTATTCCAGCTTTTATCGGTATTGGCGAATTTGTTAACGTTGAATGCGAAGATGATGTAGATATAGACCAGATTCGCAACCAAATGCGCGACACCAAAGGCGTGGTTGTATTTGATAAACATGTTGACTGCGGTTATGTTTCAATCAATGATGTTCAAGGTGAAAACGACATTTATGTCAGTCGTCTGCGCCAAGATGTTTCTGTTGAAAATGGTTTCAGTTTTTGGTGTGTTGCCGATGATTTACGCGCCGGAACGGCCCAAAACGCTTATAATATTTTGAAATCTTTGCTAAAAAAATAGGAACAAATCCATGGTTAAATATTTTAAAACTTTATTTATTGTCCTTTTTGCCGCGGTGCTGTTTGCCGGTAATCTGCAAGCAGCAGACGATATAACTTCTAAAAATTCCATAGATTTTAACAAAATCAACAAAAAGCTGGAACAAATTGATGATAATTTAAAGAAAGAAAATTTAACCGAAGATAATATAAACACCTATGTCAGCTATTTAAGCGATCAAGAGGCTCAAATAAGCGCTACCCGCAAAGATTTGGATAAGGATATAAAATATATTCAAAAGCAGCTTGACGCCCTTGGGGAACCTAAAGAAGGCGCCACAGAAGATAAGGTGATAACCAAACAGCGCAATGATTTGACCAAACAGCTAACCGCTGAAGACCGCGTGCTGAAAGAAGCGGATTTGCTGATTGTAAAAATAGAAGACTTAACCACACAAGTTTTAAACGCCCGCAGCAAAAGAGTTTATGGTGATTTAATCACCAAGCAATCCGCCTTGATTAACCCTATGGTTTTCTTTAATAGCCTCAAACTATATGCCATTTTCTTTTGGGATATTGCAAAATCGCCGATTGACTGGTACAAAAGCATTCCGGCGGCAGACCGCAGTTACACAATCTTAAGCATTGTTTCCATGGCGCTGATTTTGGTAGCAGCCCTTGCCGTTGCTATTATTTTACGTAAATACATCTTGACCCATTGGGGTTATAAAGAAGACATTGAACTCCCGCATTTTAGCCGCAAAATTGTTGCCGCCATTGCCGTTGCCATAGCTCGAGGCCTTATTCCAGACGCCTTTGTCGGCGCTTGCATGATTTGGATGGTCAGCACCAAAATCTTTGGCGACAGTTTGCTGGGACATGTTTTGATGATTACGGGTTTTTCATCATTCTTAGCCATTATAGAAGCCACTATTTCTCGCGTGACTTTTGCGCCAAATTACCCGCAATGGCGTTTGTTTAATATTCCAAATGATAAAGCTTTGCGTTTTACCCGCGTGATTTTTATGTTCATTATCTGTAATGCTATTGCTCTAATTCAAGTGGTGGTAGCTCAAAAAGCAAACTACTCTATTGATACTGTTCACTTTTTGACCATGATTTCTTGTGCGGTTAAAGCATTCTTCTTGATTTGGATTATTAAAATCGCCGTTGACACCTATCGAGAAATGAATGGTATCACCACCGAAAATATTGAAGAAAATGAAGAAGAAAATGACTCTTTAGACAGCGGATTCAAAATTATGGTTGCCAGCAATCTGCTCTTGGCCACTGCATTCGGTTTATCTTTAATTGGTTATCCGGAATTATCATCTTTCATTTTACGCAACCTAATTTTATCTATGGTTATTTTTGGTATTTTTGAACTATTCCGCCACGCGTTTATAGATATTATAAAACGTCTTGTTCTTGCCAGCCCTTGGATGAAATCTATAAAAGTAACCAAACGCAATGTTAGTAAAATAGAATTTTGGATAACCTCATTTATTAATCCTATTTTGGTTTTAACCTTTATTTTCACATTGCTGAACCTTTGGGGTTTACCAGGCGACTTTATGCTGCAAATGGGTAAAAAATTGCTGTTTGGTTTCAAAATCGGCGGCGTACAGATTTCATTAATTGCCATCGCTTTTGGTATTTTAGTGTTCTTTGTATCTTTAACCATAGTTAAGCTGATTAAAAAGCACTTAGCTGCCAATATCTTTAGCAATATGGATATAGACGATGGTATAAAACACTCGCTTATTTCCGGTATCAGCTTTGTCGGTTTCATTATATCGTGCTTACTGGCCATTATCGCCGTTGGTGTTGACTTAACCAACCTCGCCTTCATCGCCGGTGCTTTATCTGTTGGTATCGGTTTTGGTTTGCAAGATGTGATTAAAAACCTTGTATCCGGTATCATCATTTTGTTTGAACGTCCGTTTAAAGTAGGTGATTGGGTAATAATGAACGATACCGAAGGCAAAATTAAGCAAATCAACATTCGCTCTACCGAAATGGAAAGCTTCAACCGCACCAGTGTGATTGTACCAAACGCCACCCTACTTTCTAGCTCTATTGTTAACCTTACCCACGGCGACAATATCTCGCGCCAAAGCATTTCCGTTGGAGTGGCTTATGGTTCTGATGTGGAAAAAGTGCGTAAAATTTTGCTTGAATGTGCGCTTGCTCATAAATATGTGATGAAAAATCCAGCGCCTTATGTGCTGTTCAAAGACTTTGCCGACAGCAGTTTGAACTTTGAATTGCGCTGTTACACCAATGATATTTGGAAAGGCTGGATTGTGCCAAGTGATTTGCGTTTTGCCATTAACAAACGCTTTATTGAAGAAGGTATAGAAATACCATTTCCGCAGATTGTGGTTCACTCTGGTGAAAAAGTGGCACAAGAAAATCAGTTCTACGCCCTCAAAAAAGGTGAAACAGAACAAAGTTAATACTTGCAAAATAAGCAAAACTGCTTTATGTATTATTGTGTTTGCCGGTTTAGCTCAGGTGGTAGAGCAACGCATTCGTAATGCGTGGGTCGTGTGTTCGAGTCACATAACCGGCACCATTCTTTTCAAAGGGTTAGGGCAAAATCTAACTTTTTTTAAACAACAAAACTAGAATGTAATAGTTACATTGCAGCGACGCTTGGCATCGCAAGAAGAACATATGTTTTTAACATCGTTAAGTGACATATCTCTTATGCACTTTAATTTACCCGAACAATATCCATCGCCATAATACATATCATGATGCGCACCATTCAAATACACATATCCCAATGATAAAGTAGAGTGCAAAGGAATAATAATTTTATTAAATATGTTCTGACATGTTATAATAGAAAATCTTTCTGACACATCATTTTTCAATCCGCCTAAATTAAAATCAGCGACTATAACCGGAAGACCATTAAGCGAGCTGGCAAATTTTGCTCTAATAAATAATAAATTTCCACGGTTATCATCTAAATAACTTCCTCTAAGTTTCCACGTTGATGGTACTAGGTTTAAAGACATAATAGTTGAAGCTATATAGGTATCATACCCTTTTACAATAGGAAAACCACTTTTATATTCTATCAATCCTGCTATCAATAAATTATATTCTTCTATAAGCTTATTTGCCTTAAACTGTTCCATTGCCTTTGAATAACCAGCAATTCCCCCCACACTTAGTACTGCGATAATAGCAAGAACACCAAGCATTTCTATCATTGAGCGGCCTATTTGATTATAAAAACACCTCATATTCTAAACTCCGTTATAATTATAAAAAAACAAAACCCACCTATTGGCGGGCGGATGTTCAGAAACCGTATCAGATATACAAAAAACGGCTCGGCATTTTCGTGCGTATAGCCTTATAAAACCGACATCCGTCCCAAAGAGCAGAAGTCGGCATACATATTTAAAGTCGCTTATGCTTAACGACTGTATATCTGAATAAAGGGTTT
>USCF01000027.1 GCA_900553115.1 uncultured Alphaproteobacteria bacterium | reverse complement strand
GCTTGTTAAATTTTATTTATTATGTTATGATAATAGAAATTATTTATGGAGAAATATCATGGCAAATGAAACTTATAATGAACTAGTCACCGAACATAAACCTTTATCTACAAAATTAAAAGAAATGGGCTTTAGCGAAAACACATTTATGGTTATAGGAAAATACGATAAACTAGATGTTGCAGACGGATATGATCAAACGGGATATTTGAAAAAAAGCGAATACTTATCTTTTGATCCCCAGAAATACACTAAATTAAATGATTATGATATTCCGAGAACAGAATTTGATAGAATGGATGAGGCTATTGAAAAATCACAAGGAGGTAGAATACCTGCCGGCGGTTTAGGCTCAAACAATGGTATTTATACAGCCAAAGCTTTTCAAGGCGGTGAAATGATTATCACTAAAGATCCTGAAATTTATTATGCTTTACGCGATAAACTGCATTTTGCCGAAGATGTTGTTGAAACTCCGCTTTCTAATGGCGGAACAATCATGGATCCAAAACAATCTATGAATTTCCAAAGAATGGAATATAATTGCAAAGCTAAAGCCGATAGCGATGGTATAGAAAAAAGAACAGCTGCCGTGCAGCGCGGTGATATTATCACTACTTATGATCCTACAGATAAAGAAGCCGGCGGCGACTGCTACAAAAATGTTCGTCACTATGAAAAAATGCCTAATGGCAGTTTCAAGGCTATTTCAATGTATGAAGCCAGCAATAAATTGAAGCTCAACTTGCAGCACGCATCTAATCAAGTTTCACGTATTGATTCTGCTCAAAAATTAGATGGTCTTGCTATGCAGAAGATATTGTCTAATCGTAATAACACAAATTATTAATAACTGGGAATATTAAACATTATGGTTACGTTAGAACAATTAAAGCAACTAAAATCAAAATTGGGACTAAACGGTTCTGAACAGCCTGCTGCAGCCGACAAAACTGAAGCAGAAACTTCGGATTCCGGCGCTAAAAAATTTGTTGAACCAGTGGAAATTCCTTGTAAAAATTATGAAGATGAGGTTGGTCATTTTGCTTATATTGACACCAATACCAATCTTCCGGAACATGTGAATTTAACCTTTGATAAAAAGTATACTCAAGACGAGATTAATTATCTAAGTTTTAAATACGCAGTCAGAGATATGCCGGACGCCGCAAAAAAATTAAATTGGCAGCAAGTTATCAGTAAAAATACTTTATATGATCAATTTGGAAGTCCGGTATTTACAGCAGAAGAAATTAAGCAAGCCCTTGAACATCCGCAAACTCATGAAACTCCATCTTTTGTCACAAGTTCTGGAGAAGATGCCTTTGGCTTAAAATAGAATATTTCTAAAATCCCTCAAGCCTAATAAGTTTGAGGGATTTTTACTATCTGACGCAATCATCGCCGTTGAAATTATAGTCTGTGACAATTCCATTACGGATTATAAATGAAGTTTTGCAATAATATATTCCTTGCGGCGTTGGCAACCCATATGACGGAACTTGCATTGCCGAATAGGTCATATCATCAGCATAAGGCTCAGTATCTCCGTCCACTGGTTCGCGATATAATTTTATATAAGTGGCGACAAAACCATCTGGACCGGCAGAATATGTGGTGTTTGGATACCCCCATTCGGCGTAAAGATTGTCTTCGCTTTGCCCAATCCATGCAGACAATTCATCTTCATACCGCGCAGCCGTTGGCTGTGTTGCGCAAGCCGAAAGACAAAACACAAAACAAGCAAGAGTAAAGATTTTTTTCATAAATTTCTCCTTATTTCCACATCTGCGCGCGTTTCGGTTATTTTTTCGAAGCGAGCCAAATTTTCGGGACTTATACAAATAGTATATATATTGTTTTGTTCACCGCTTTCAAGCTTTTGCACATCACTGTTTTGATATAACCATGATTGCAGCTGCCCATCTTCTAGCGGTATAATTATCTGACATTTTTTCTGTCCTAAAGTTAATTTCTGCCGAATCAAATCCAACAAACGGTCACAACCCTCGCCGCTGATTGCCGAAGTCAAGACCATATTGCCGCTATTTGCGGTTTTGGCTTGCCAGCGCGGCAAATCTTCCGGCGGCAATAAATCCGCTTTGTTAAAGACTTCGATATAATTGTCAGCGTTTTTAATTTCTTTTAGCCCCAAATGCGCCAAAACATCAAGCACATCGGCGCATTGAGCTTGGTTATCCGGATTTGAAACATCTCTAATATGCAGAATTATATCGGCATTCAAAACTTCTTCCAGCGTGGCGCGAAAAGCCATCACCAACTCATGCGGCAAATCAGAAATAAAACCAACGGTATCGGACAAAATAACCTCTCGCCCGCCGTTAAGGCTAATTTTGCGCATAGTCGGATCAAGTGTGGCAAAAAGCATATTCGCCGCCATAACCTGACTATTTGCCAAATAATTAAACAAAGTAGATTTTCCGGCGTTGGTATACCCAACCAGCGCGGCAACAGGATACGGAACTTTACGACGAGCGCTGCGCTGTATTCCACGAGTTTTCCGCACTTTTTCCAATTCTTTTTTTATACGGACAATTTTGTCGTCAATAATACGCCTATCCAGTTCGATTTGCGTTTCCCCCGGACCGCCTAAAAATCCGGCGCCGCCGCGCTGTCGCTCCAAGTGCGTCCAGCTGCGCACCAAACGCGAGCGCTGATAAGTCAGATGAGCCAATTCAACTTGCAAAGCCCCTTCTCGGGTTTGCGCACGTTCACCAAAAATTTCCAAAATCAAAGCCGTGCGATCAATAACTTTTAATTTCAGTTCACGTTCCAAATTACGCTGTTGAATCGGGCTAAGCCGTGTATCGACAATCAATAAATCTATATCATTTGCAGCAATAATCGGCTTCAGACGCTCAAAAAATCCTTTGCTAAAATAAGCTGAAGGCTTAATTTCTTTTATATTCAGACTTTCTTTATAGACCACATTCAGCCGAATAGCCAAAGCCAGCCCCTCGGCCTCAGCCAAGCGGCTTTCCGGCGATAAGCTTGTCGGTTCGCCAAAAACTTCGGGACAAACCACGGCGGCGTTAAAATGCTTATTTTGCTGAACTTCAATCAAAGGCTATTCTTCGGCAATATCCACAGCCACGCTTGGCATAATGGTGGAAACAGCGTGTTTATAAACCAATTGAGTATGCCCATCACGGCGCAAAAGCAAGCTTTCTTCATCTTGCTGAGTGATAATTCCCTGCAGCTTTACACCATTAATCAAAAAACAGTTACGGCAACTTTGCCTTCTTTAATATCATTCAAAAAATCACTTTGCACTTTATTCATTTTTATTTTCCTTCTAAAGAGATTTCCTTTATCGACTAGAATGTTATGCTAAAAAAATTTATTCGTCCACTATAATATATTTTTTACACATAAAAGATTAAAGTTGATAACCTGTTCTTACTAATTGCAATCAAGGCTAAAACTCTTATACTTTGTTCTAAGTTGTTTTTAAAAGGATTTGCCAATGCTATATGGAATAATTGCTTTAGCTGTGCTGCTTTGCCTGTGCGGCGGCGCTTTGATTTGGACTATAAACAAAAACACCAGAACCTCGGTGCTGAACGATGAGTTGGAACGTCAGTTAGAAGACGTTTGCAGCGCTAAAAAACAGCTGGATAATGAAAATTATCGTCTGAACACCGAAAACACCAGATTGCAAACCATGCTGCAAGCTCAGCATCAGCATATGCAAGAACGTTTGCAAGATATAGAAAACAACAAAAAAGATTTAGAGCTGAAATTCCGCGACATTTCAAATGAAATCCTAAATAATCAATCGCGACGCCTTAATGAATCACAAAGCCAAGTGTTGAGCACGGTTTTATCTCCTTTCCGCGACCAGCTGAAAGCTTTTAGAGATGAGGTGAGCAAAGCCAATACTGAAAGTATCAAAAATAAGAGCAGTTTTGATGAACAATTTAAAAAATTAATGGATATGAACAGCTCTTTGAGTCAAGATGCGCAAAACCTGACCAGCGCCTTGCGCGGCAGCAAAAAAATGCAAGGCGACTGGGGAGAAATCGAGCTTAACCGTATTTTGGAAGTTGCCGGTCTGCAAAAAAACATTGATTATTTCACTCAAGAAAATTTCAAAAATGAAAACAATCAAAATCTGCGTCCAGACGTTGTTGTCCGTCTGCCGAACAACCGCAGTGTGATTGTAGACTCAAAAGTTTCTATGAATGACTATATTTCTTATGTAAACGCTGATGACGAGGCAGAAAAATCGGCTGCCTTACAACGACATATTCAATGTATCCGCAACCACATAGACGAGCTGTCAGGCAAAGAATATCAAAAACTGCTCAAAGAAGAATCTCTTGATTATGTGGTGATTTTTATCCCGATTGAAAGCGCTTTTGTTGAAGCAATCAAAAAAGACGACAGCCTTTATGATTATGCCTACAAAAAGAATGTGGCCTTGACAACACCGTCTTCTTTATTGCCTATTTTGCGCACGGTTGAAAACCTGTGGCAAATTGAAACCCGTAATAAATATGTGCAGAAAATTGCCGAAGTCGGTGGTTCGCTATATGATAAACTGGCAAATTTTGTGGACGATATGCAAAAAATTGACAAGGCTTTGGGAACTGCTAGAACCAACTATGAAGCGGCAATTTCAAAACTGGCAACAGGCAAAGGCAACGCCCTTTCCTTGGCCGGTAGACTTAAAGAATACGGAGCCAAGGCTAACAAACAAATCGGCATGGAATATGAAGAAAGTGAAATACTGAAAATCAGCGACAACTCCAATGACTTAAACAATTCAGAAGAAAAGGCATCGTAAAATGAAAAAAATTATGTTCACCGGCGGCGGTTCGGGCGGTCATGTAACCCTTAACTTAAATCTTATTCCGCTTTTTCAAAAAAACGGCTGGCAAATTGTTTACGTTGGTTCGGAAACAGGTATTGAAAAAGAGCTTATTGCCAAAATTGAAGGGGTGAAATACTACGCCATAAAAACCGGTAAGCTGCGCCGCTATTTTTCTTGGCAAAACCTGAAAGATATGTTTAAAATTCCGGTTGGAGTTTGCCAAGCCGCAGCTATAATCCACAAAGAAAAACCGGATATTATTTTTTCTAAAGGCGGCTTTGTGTCTTTTCCGGTTGTGGTGGGCGGATTTTTGAATCATCGCAAAATATTTATGCATGAGTCAGACTTAACCCCAGGGCTGGCCAATAAAATGTCCCTGCCTTTTGTCAGCAAATTTTTTACCACTTTTATAGACACGGTTAAATATGTGCGCACGCCGCAAAAAGTTTGCTATATCGGTCCGGTATTGTCCGATCGGTTGAAAAACGGCGACAAAAACAAAGCCTTGCAAATGTGCAATTTTAACACCGAAAAGCCGATTGTGATGTTTGTGGGCGGCAGCTTGGGCGCACAAAGTTTGAATAAAGCCGTGCTGCAAAATATCGACACCTTATTGCAAAAATTTCAAATAATTCATATTTGCGGCAAAGGGCAAAAAACAGATTTAGAGCGCCAAGGATATGTGCAATTTGAGTTTGTAGATAAAGAATTTAAAGACCTGCTCGCTGCCACCGATATTGTGGTAACCCGCTCCGGTTCTAATGCTATTTTTGAATTTTGGAGCCTTAACATTCCAATGCTTTTGGTGCCTCTGCCAAGCAACGCCAGCCGCGGCGAACAAACATCAAACGCCAAAAATTTTCAAAGCAAAGGATTTGCCGAAATTTTATTGGACAAAGATTTAGCTCAAAATGGACTTTTACTTGCGCAAATTGATAAAATGTATCAAAATTTAGATACTTATCGCAACAACATTAAAAACAGCGACCTTAAATTTACGAGCAACGAAGAACTTTATAAAGAAATTGTCAATGGCTAAACAATACAAAAATATTCTGATTTTGACAGGTGCCGGAATTTCGGCAGAATCCGGACTTTCGACATTCCGTGCCGAAAATGGCTTATGGAACAAACATCGGGTGGAAGATGTCGCCACTGTTGAAGCATTTGAACGCAATCCGGAATATGTGCATGATTTTTATAACGAGTTGCGTCCCGAGCTTTATAAAGCCAAACCAAACGCCGCTCATTTGGCAATTACCAAGTTGCAGCAAAACTATCCGGCGCAAATCAATATTGTAACGCAAAATGTCGACACCCTGCATGAAAAAGCCGGCAATAAAAATATTTATCACATTCACGGGCAAATCAACCAAATTGTTTGCCTGAATTGTGGGCATATTTTTGAAACTTGGAGCGATGTGCATGCCGACGAAACCTGCGAGCATTGCGGCGTCAACGGTATGCTAAAACCAAACATTGTGTTTTTTGGCGAAAATCTGCTCTACATGGATAAAGTTGATGAAATGCTGAAAACTTGCGACTTATTTATGTCTATTGGTACTTCCGGTGTGGTTTATCCGGCGGCAGGTTTTGTGCAAATCGCCAAAATGTGCGGTGCCGATACTTGTGAATTTAATCTGGAAACAACATCTAACAACTATCTGTTTGACCGTCATATCATTGGCGCTGCAGGCTCCACTCTGCCTCAGTTTGTTGATGAATTGTTGGGTTAATATATTTTTAAATATGGATATATACTTAGGAAAAAGTGTTGATACTTTTAATACAATTTCAGAATTTCCATTTGATAGCTGTTTAGCGTTTTTTGATAATTGGCTAAAACCAATATCCAGCGTTCTTGGCTATGCCGGTATCTATACAACAAATTATCATACCGGAAAAGGCAGTTATTTTTACGGCAACACAAATTGCGGAGGAGATAGAAAATGCTTGGATACAATGACTTTAAGCGATATTCAAAATATGTGCAGATCATGTCAAGATGACCGAAAAGAGTGCTATATAGCTGTAAACTTTTTGGAATACTGATATGCAGCAATAAACGCATTGACATCGGTATTTGAATATCTTATCTTTGGAACAGATATTTATTTTTATGTTGAACTAAATTTTTATGCTTATGAAAGATATTACTTATGCTTTTAAGATTATCGGCGAAACCAAACAAGGAGATGCCAAAAGTTTGATTAAAAACATCGGATTTAAAATGTATCAGCATCTGGTTGCCATGAGGTTTATTAAAGAATATAACCCTGCAAACAACACAGAAAAGCTTTGGAAAATTACCGATGTTGGTAGAGCTCAAAAAGAATTCTACCGCGAGCCGACAGATTTGGAAAAAGAAGACGGCTGCATCTTAGCCGGCTTAGGAGTTTAATAAAAAAGTCTCAGTTCACATATAAGCTGAGACTTTTTTATAATTTATTTTTAATGCGCCAACAGGCGAGATTTTTCACGATTCCAATCACGTTCTTTTGCCGTTTCTCGCTTATCATAAAGCTTTTTACCGCGTCCCAAACCAATTTCCAGCTTGGCTCGGCCATGATTGTCAAAATATAATTTCATAGCAATTAAAGTCGCACCTTTGCGAGCCAACGCATTTTGGATTTTGATAATTTCCTTATGGTGCAGCAACAATTTGCGATTACGGCGCTCAACGTGGCTTTCATAGCCTTTGTTAGCGTATTCGGCGATAAAGATATTTGACATATAAACTTCGCCCTGCTCAACCATACCATACGCATCATTGATGTTGGCGTGTCCCAAACGCAATGATTTGACTTCGGTTCCGGTCAACACCAAACCGGCCTGAAAAACCTCGTCAATCACATAATCAAAATGCGCGCGGCGGTTTTGCGCCACCTGCCCTGTTGAGATAAAATCTGCTTTTTTCTTTTTTTCCGCCATTATTTCACAGCTTTTAAAGACGCTTCTGTAGGCTTGCTTTCTGTCAGTTTAGGCTCAGCTTTTGGCTGTTCTGCCGGTTTGGGCTGAACTTGAGCCGCTGCAGGTTTTGCCTGAGTTTCTGGACGACGATTGCGAGGAACACAATTGCCTTCAATATACGCCCCCGGTTCTAGGGCAATTTTGTTGTAATAAGCGTTGCCGATTAAACGAGCGTTGTTTGCCACAAACAATTCATCAGTATCTATCACACCGTTAATTGTGCCATAAACGCTCAAAGATTTGGTTTTGATATCACCGACAATATATCCGCGTGTACCGATAATCACTTCGTTGCACATAATATTGCCTTCAAGCTTACCATCAATATGTATGGTATCGCCGCCCCAAATATCGCCCTTTATTTTAGTGTCGCAGCTGATAATGCTTGGCACCGGCGTATTAGAGCCGCGGCTCATGCGGGCTATTTTCAAATAAATTAAACGCTTTAAACTTCTCATTTTTATCTCCTTAATTCAGGCTGTTAAGAGTGATAAACGCGGCGGGATTAACATTAGCTCCGCGAAACAAAACTTCATAATGCAAATGGTTTCCGGTAGCGCGGCCGGTGCGTCCAACCTCACCCAACGCTTGATTATAAGCCACCTTTTCACCTGCTTTAACATAAATTTTACGCATATGGGCATATTTAGTCACAAAACCATTGCCGTGGTCAACCACCACCAAATTGCCATAGCCGTTTTTTTGATAACCGGCCGAAACAACCCGTCCTGCAGCTTGAGCAGAAATCCGGCTGCCGGCAGCGGCGCGCATATCCAAGCCTTTATGGTTGGCCAAATAAGCCTTGAATGGATCTTGACGAGTACCATAGGCCGAACTCAGCTGATAGCGGTAAACAGGCTTGCCCAAAGGCACAGCTTTCATTGCTTGTTTATAATTTTCTAGAGTATCAATCTGCTTAAAAGTCATCGACAACTTATCTAAAAGATTGCGGTTTTCTATTTTCATTCCCTGTACCGGCTCATAGACACCGCCTTTGCCTTCTCTTATATTAGCCAACGGATTAAAATATCTGTTTTTTTCTTTCAATGATTTATTAATTTGCGTCAGAGAAGTTTTAATTTGCTCTATTTCACGTCCGGATAACTTGTGAATTTTATCCAAAATAGCGATTTCGGCAGTTTCAAGACCTTTCACAGTTTCTTGCAGGCTATTAATTTTACCGCCCAATTCTTCTATTTTTTGTCTTAACTGCGTGTTTTCGGTCTGGACTAAATCTTTTTGCAACAGAGCTTCTTTTTTGGTTACTTTTTCTTCAATTTTATCGGCATCAATCCAACTTTCAGAATCGGCAATCTGTTTGATTTTATCTTCTACCACCAAGGCTTTTTCCTTATAGTTTTTAATCTCCTTCAAACCATCGCCAGCCTCATCTATTGAAGACACCACGCTTTTCAAATTATTCTGCAGCGCCGTCACATCAGACATCAAATCTATATAGGCGTCTCGGGTTTTACCCAATTCTTTTTCTTTGTGATGAATAATGGTGGCCGAAATGTGATAGAAATAGTAGTTGTAGCTTGACCAAGCGAAAACGGCCGCAAAAAGCATAAGCATAAACACCTGCAAACGATGAGAGATGTTAAAAACTTTAGCTCGTCCGTTGCTGCGGAAAATAATTTCTTTATCAGCTAAAAAAGGCTTTTTTTCAGTAT
>USCF01000026.1 GCA_900553115.1 uncultured Alphaproteobacteria bacterium | reverse complement strand
GTTTTCTTGTAAAAGATGCGGCTTTTTTTGTATATATCTCAGATAAAAAACTTTTCTTAACCAAATCTATCCGCTAAACTTTGGAAAAAGATTTGTATAAGAGGACGTTATGAACCAATTATTTAAAAAAGCAGCTGCATACAGCCTTTCAATAATTTTATTCGGTAAATCGGCAAAAGCCTATAACCTTTCGCCGATTTCATTTGCCAATTTCTATCATATTGCCGAAGAGGGCGACCTGCAAGGGTTGAAAGACGTGCAGCGCCGCGGTCTTAATCTAAACTCGACCAACCAAAACGGCGACACGGCTGTTTGCGTAGCAATCAAGCGCCAAGATTATTTGGCGTATAAAACTCTTATCCGCGCCGGTGCCAAGTCTAATCCGGATTGCACTGAAAAAATTCCAGAATACGCGCATAAGGCTTTTTTGAGTAATTATAACAAAAAATACGCGGCTCCGCAAACTCCAATCAACTGGACCAAGAGCGGTACTGCTCTGCTGGTTGGTGCCGGTGTTGCTGCCGGAACTGTTGCTTTAATTGGTGTTGGAGGCGGCGGAGGCGGTTCTGGCGGTTCGTCGAACGATTCTGGCAACACTCAAGATTGTTCTGTTAACAAATGCGCCCTTGGCTGTTTTGAAAACAAAGTTTGCTCCGAAAATGAAGTTTGCGACAGCTACAACACTTGCGGCGGCTGCGAAAGCTGCAAAGCTTCATCTTCATGCAAACAAAACTCCTGCAATCAGGGCTGCTATACCAACCTAACCTGCCAACCGGGGTATACTTGTTCCAAACGCAACAAATGCGGCGGCTGTGAAAGCTGTACCGAACTAAGTGAATGCAAAAAAAATGTTTGCGCTGCCGGCTGTTATACCAATTTGACATGCGCTGACGGCTACACCTGTTCGCAAAAAAACATTTGCGGCGGCTGCGACCGCTGCACGCTGATAGACCCGACAAATCCTGACATCAGCAACGCTCTGCACTGCAAAAATTATGATCGCAACAAAAATATTTGCTTAGCCTGCCATCAATACTATAAGATTGAAAACGGCCGCTGTGTTGATGATATTCCGGAAAATTGTGCAGATTATAATTCTGCCAGCAATAAATGCACCTCTTGTATAGATGGCTATAAAGTCAGCGACGATGGCCGTGTTTGCCTTGAAGACATAAAAGACTTGGAATGCAACGCCACCAACTATCCGCTGACGACGATTCCTGATAAAAGCACAAGTTATTATAACACCTGTACAGATACAAATAAGACCAAACGCTATAGAATAGCCGGCTGTAGAGAAGGATATCAGATTAATACGGCTGGCACCGCATGTCAAATAATTCCAGATACTTGCACGGCAACCGCTTATCCACTATCTGCCTGCCCAGATAAAGGCATTTGCGAATCCTGCACCACAAAAGGAACAGCTATAACGCGCTACAAAATGAATAAATGCGAAGAATTTTATGAAAAAGACACCTCAAGCACCGGTTCTCCTTCTTGCAAATATGTTGGCGATACTCAAACTTGTCCGTCCACAGTATATCCGCTGAAGTCATCTTGCCCAAAAAATTCCGAATGTGATACATGTATAGATAAAGAAAATATTGAACATAACCGCATCAAAAATTGTTGGATAAACTATGAACTAAACAAAGCAGGAAATAGCTGTGAACCTATTTCAGAAGGTTCTTGCACCAATGTTAACTATCCGCTGGCTGCTTGTCCTAAAAATGGCGCTTGCGGAAGCTGTACTGATGGAGAAACAACCAGATATAAGCTCAATACATGTGAACTTGGATACCTGAAAAAAACTGATACAAATGAATGCGTGACACCTTGTAATACAACAGAATTTCCTATTCAAAATTCCTGTCCTGCAGATGCTGAATGTAATAAATGTACAGATAATCAAGAACATTTTGGTATAACAAAATGTCTTAACGGCAAAAATATATCGTTAGATAAACTTTCTTGCGTTAATGATTGCAACAGAGAAGAGTATCCAAGCAACAAATGTCCTGATAATGCTATATGCGGAGTTTGCAGTGACAAAAGCGGAAATCACTACAAAGTAACATCTTGCTTTTCTGGATATGAGCAAAGCGGCAATGCTTGCGTAGTTGCAACTATAGAAGCTAAAGACAATGATATTGTAAATGATGCCAGCATTGAATTAAACACTTCTAATCTTTCGGAAAGTGATAAAAAAGCCTTAAAAGTTATAAAAATTAATGATAAAGACACTTATCTAACCTTGTCTAATTACACTACGGAATTGGATAAATTGGACAGTAATGTTTATAACGCCAAAACTAAAGATGCTGATATAACTTTCCAAGTTGGAGAAATCAACAATGTCGGCGTCAACGCTATTGGCATAGCCTCTTTATCTGAACAAGCCGATGTTATAAACGCGTTCACTTCTAAAAAAGGAACTATCACCATATTAGCGTCCGGAGAAAAAGATCACGATTATTTATATGGCATGTTAGCCACCAAAAACGGATACAACTCTTATAATGCAACCAATGCCTATATAAACCTAGATTGCTTACTGGGAAGCAATCAATGCACTAATGTTATCGGCATTGGCAATTGGTATCAAAAAACACCTGATGGACTTAATATTCAAAACGCTTCAAACTCATTTTTGTATAATGCGTTTGGTGGTACCGGTAAAATACGCTTGCTATCAGAAAATTCTGTTAATTTATTCGGAATGTATGGCAATAATGTTATAAACGCCATAAACAAAGGCACAGGTACTATTGAATTGGTTGGTAACGCCAGGACAGTTGCCGGTTTATATTCTGACAACGAATCTGATCTAGGAGTTGTTGTAAACGCTTATGGCTCAGGTTCTACGGGAAAAATAGATATATCATTTACGAATCCGATATATTATTCAGGTTATAGTATTTATGGTATAGTCAATTCAAACCGAAAAAGAACTGCTGCCAACGCTTACGGTTCCGGCGCCACCGGAGAAATAAATATTTCTCATAACAACAAAAATAGTTCTATTACGGAAATTGCGGGCATAGAAAATGGAGATAACGCTATTTACGGAGCAACCGGAAAAATTACAATATCCGCATTAGCTAGAGCTGTATTTGGTATAAGAAGTGGATCCAATGCCGCTAGCGCTAATTCCACCGGAGAAATAAACATAACAATTCCTGAAACCGAAAATTTTAGCACTAACATTTTTGGAATAGCTTATAATGATTATAATGCCTATGGTTATAATGCCTATGGTTCAGGCAGTAAAGGTACAATTTCTATTACCACAACCGGAGGATACAATACTATATATGGTCTTATGGGAGATATAGATAATGGAGCTGAAGGCGGTATCGGAACAATCAATATAACCAGCGAAAAATTAGTGAAAGGTTCTATAGTTGGCATTGAGGGCTGTAATAATAGCAACGGCTCCGGTTCCAGCGTCAATATAAAAGTAAATGATCAAACTACAGAAAACAAAGGAACATCAAGTCTTCAATCTATTAAAGGTATGATGAGTAACTCGTATAACGGCGCTTCTGATCCCAATATGAAAAATGACGGAACTATTAATATTTCTGCGGCACACAATAATTTCAAAATAATTGGCATGGATTCTATTTCGGCAAACCTCATTAATAATGGTAAAATCACCATTGAGGGTAAAAGAGATATATTTAATTTAGAAACGGCAGGTATGCAAATTTCCGGCGCGACACTAAAAGCCAAAAATGAACAAAATAGCTCTATTGATATCACTATCGACGGCATTTCTTCGATAAAATACTCATTTGGAACTATAGAAACCGTTAAAGGTCACTCAGCAAAAGCTTATGGAATGAACGCCTTAAATAGTTCATCTATATCCAATAGAGGCTCTATTACAATAACCCATAATAATCCTAACACAATTAACTTATATGGTATGAGTACATCCGGTAAAGGTGGTCAAGCGACCAATTATGAAAGCGGAACAATTACTATAAATGTGACAAAATCATCTGAGGTTGATGGCAATATTTATGGTATGTATGCAGAAAAAGGAGCATCTGCCACCAATTTAGGAACTATAAAACTAACCACAAAATCTAACAATAATAACGTTTATGGTATGTATGCCGATAATGCGACTATAACAAATAAAGGAACGATAGAATTATCGGTAATCTCAACAGAAAAAGCCTTTGCTATGTATGCCGTCAATAATTCTAAGTTAGAATTATCCATAGATAGCACCATCAAAATCAACGGTACGCAAATTACGTCTTCGGCAGCTTCTGTAACAAAAAAAGACGGCAAAGAATATATAACTCTTCCAACAAAAAAATCAGCGAAATCTTCTTCGTTACAAACTTTTTACATTGATAAAACATCGCAAATAGTTAATAACGGCACTATTGTCAGCAATATCGATTTTAATGCAAATTCTGACGGCGGCGGAAAACTTGTTTTAGCTAAAGGCGGAAAGATTATCGCGCCTGAAATTAAAGGCGAAATCACGGCCGATGCCAATATCACTTCCGGCGGCTTTGACAAGACCTATTCCAGTGAAAACGCTGTTTCCGGTAAAAATGATGAGGTCAAACTCAATTCCGGCTCGGCTTTGTTTGACGCTACTCTAAAAAACAACGACATCGTAATGACTATGAAAGATTTTGACAAAGTTGTTGATGACAAGTCCCTCGCCGCATATCTGCAGCATAACTACAATGCCAAACGCAACGACGGTCTGTTTAATCAGCTCAAAACTTATGACACAGCGCAAAATTTGAACTCGGCTCTGAATCAAAATCTTGGTTTCAGCCTGCTGCCAAACTTTGCCCAAGAAAATATGAATGTGTTCCGCAGCTTGTCTAATTTGGTGACCGACACCATGTTTTCGCAAGATTTAACCAACGAACGCATGATGGTTGGTTATGACTATCTTGGTCAAGACCGCTCTTCTAAAGGACGTGTGACCGGCTATGAAAACACCGCCAACAGCTCATATTTCTTGGCCGATACAAAACTAAACAACCGCCAGCGCTTTGGTCTTGGTGTTGCTCTCACCCGTTTCAATTCGGATTATGACGATGATTCCACCCGCAAAACCACCTTTGCCCAAGCCCTCGCCTCTTATATGCACAACTTTGGCAATCATTGGCAATATGCGGGCGTGGCTCGTCTGGGCTATGCCGACGGCGACTATAAACGCAAGGCCGGAAGCTCTCGCATTGAAGGCGATACCAGCGATATTCTGTATGGCCTCAACAATGAACTGCGCTATAATTACGACTTTGGTTTTATGACGCTTGAACCGCAAGTTGAACTAAATGCCTATGGCTATTATCAGCGCAAAATCAAAGAAGACGACGCTAAAACAGACGCTTTGTTGGTTGACGGAACCAATAATCTCTCTGTTGAAGCCGGCGCCGGCTTATATGCCAGCAAAGAAACTGTTTATGGCGAAAACGGACGTATCAAAGCCCGTCTGGGCGGCAGCTACTATCGTGAATTGTCACAGCCGTATCACTCCATGCACGCCCGAGTGCGCGATACCGATGGCTATTATCTGATTGAAAGCACCGATATCTTTGACCGCAACCGCATGGTTGTCCGCGCCGATATAACTTTTAGCTGGAAAGCGTTGGATTTCTATCTGCGCGGCAGTCAGTTTATGGAAGACAAACACACCACGGTTATCAACGCCGGTGTAAAATATAACTTCTGATTTTGGCTAGTTGCGCAAAACTAAAAGAGCCTTGCCGATTATCTCACAAGGCTCTGAATTTTTTGTTTGACTTGTTATTTATTTAGCTTAGGCTTTTTACCATCGCCAATAACAATCATCATTACCGCCGCCAAAATCAAAATAATTCCGCAGGCAATGCGCACAGATAGATGCTCATTAAACACCGCGACACCGATAAACACCGCTGTAACCGGCTCTAAAGCACCCAAAATAGCCGATAAGGTCGGACCAATTAATTTTATGGCAATTGTCATTGTTTCTAGCGATATAATAGTCGGAATAACAGCCGAACACAACAAGCACGCAAGCATAAACCAAGAATTTATCGGCTGCAATTCTAGCCCAAAATTAGAGGCAAAAAAGAATACAAACAATCCAAAAAACATTACATAAAACGTTATTTTAGAATACTTAATCCGCTTCAGCATTTTTACGTTTTTGAGCGCCACCATATAAACCGCATACGCCAAAGCCGAAATTAAAACCAGCACAACGCCAAGCATATTCAGAGTCTGACCGTCTTTGCCCTCATAAAACAAACCAATGCCAACAGTGGTCAAAACAATTGCCGCTACAGTTTTAAGCGAAATTTTTTCATGAAAAAACATCGCCATCATCAGCGCTACCATAATTGGATATATAAACAAAATCGTCGAAGCTATACCGGCGCCGATGTAGATGTAACTTTGAAACAAAGTTAGCGAAGAAATAGCAAAAACCACACCTAACGGCATCAAAACTCCGGCTTCTCTCCATGATATTTTCAACGAGATTTTTTTGTGCAATGTTAGCCACAATCCAAAAATTATCAGCGCTAACGCATAGCGATAAAACAAAACTGAATTTACCGTGATTCCGGCTGCGTACAAAGGCAAAGCAAACAACGGATTTGTACCATAGCAGCACGTTCCCCAAATACCAAGCAAAATTCCCCTATTCTTTCGTTTCATTTTTTTATCTCTCCTCAAAATTATGAGCGAGTGCTACAACGTAAAGAGATGTTTGTCAAGACTTGTAAATGCTTTTATTTGCTTGAAAAAAGGAAATTTTGATATTTTTTCACAAATTTTGCATTTTTGTACTTGACATATACGCAAAAATAAGATATATAGAGCACGTTATCGCAATCGCGGGGTAGAGCAGCTTGGTAGCTCGTCAGGCTCATAACCTGAAGGTCGTCGGTTCAAATCCTTCCCCCGCAACCAATAAAACAGAAAAGTCACCTTTATGGTGGCTTTTTTTGGTTTATATGTGTTGCAAGGAGTTGAACCGACGAAAAAGTCGGTTCACTACAAACGAAAGGCGGGCGGCAGAACGCCGGTGAGCGTAGCGAATGAGTGCCCGTGCGGCAGAGCAAAGCGAAGTCAAATCCTTCCCCCGCAACCAATAAAACAGAAAAGTCACCTTTATGGTGGCTTTTTTGGGTTTATATGTGTTGCAAAGAGTTGAAGGTTCATCGGTTCATCATCAAAGTTTTAGACAGAGTAAAAAGTTATAAAAAAATATTCATAAATTCGTTTGTTTTTCATCATAAATAAGTTAAGCATCTCAAACAAATGATTTTGGCGCTAAAAAATTATCGATTTAAGGCTGATTTAGAGTAAAGTTTTGGCGTTTTATATTCTATAAATGATATACAAAAACCACCGTTTAAATTATATAAAAAATGTCTACACCAACAAAAGGTGAATATCAACCCTAAAATAATGTTTTTCCAATTTTTTTTGAAAAACATATAACCTATTATTTTACCATCTACAAAAACGGTGGTTTTTGTAGAGATGATAGTTGGTTACATAAATAGCAATAAAAAGAACGTTGATGCCGCGTCACAGCGTCAGGCTATTAGTGACTATGCGCAGGCTAACGGATTGATTATAGATACTTTTTACACCTATGACAATGTGTCGCAGCTGGCAGAAAGTTTTTTGACCGGCGGGCATACTGTGCTGTTTGCCAACATTGTCAGCGTGGGCGGAACCTTGCTGCAAGTGAAGGATAATTTGCGTTTTTTATTAGCAAAAAGCCTCAAAATCATCAGCATTAAAGAAAATATGATTTTAGAATCGGGCAAAGACGCCGAAATGCTGCTCCAAGGTTTGGAGCAAGCCGCAGAAATTATGAGCAGTATGATATCCGTATCTTCCAAACGCGCGTTGGCGGATAAAAAAGAGCAAGGCTATAAGCTTGGCCGCAAAACCGGTTATCGCAATCAAAAATACATTTGGAGCGGCAAAGAAGAGGAGATAAAGCAAAAACTGCTTACCGGAATGACACGCCGACAGGTTGCCCAAGACACGGGAATGTCTATCTTTTCGCTCTATAACTACATAAACCAAACACCGGAACTTAAACAAGCTTTATGGGGTAAAAACGATGCCTAAAATTGCCGTACATTTGCATCTGTATTACCTCGAACAGCTTGATGATATTTTACAAAGATTGAGCTATTTAGATGGCTGCAAGTATGATTTGTTTGTCACAATGTCAGAATTAAATCCGCAAGCGCATGAAAAAATCCTTAAATTCAATCCGCAGGCAACAATTTGGCAAACCAAAAATTTTGGCTATGATATTGGTCCATTCATTGATTTTTTGCATAAAATGAAACTTGATAATTATGATTATGTCTTAAAAATTCACACCAAACGCATGAGTGGTGATTATTGCCAGTTTAATCATAAGCGTTTTAGTGTAAAGACATGGCGGGATATGCTGCTTGACGGCGTGTTATGTTCGCCGCAAGCCGTGAAAGATAATTTGCAGATTATGGCAAAAAATCCGACAGTCGGCATGATTGGCAATGATTATATTTTAACCGATGAAAAAGCAAGTTTGTTGCCACTCCCTACCCTGTCGGCAGAAATGCAGAAAATCGGCTTAACGATGCCGAAAGACTTACATTTTGTGGCTGGTACCATGTTTTTTGTACGAGCAAAACTACTGCGGCCGTTTTTGAAATATAAAATTGAGGATTTTGCAATTTCCGATAAGAGTGTTCATGACAATACATTGGCACACGTTTTGGAACGTCTATTTGGCTTGGCTGTAACGGCGCAAGGCTATAAAATCCAAGGTGTAAAATACAAATCTTATGAACTGCAAATAACCATAAACACCTTAAAACGTTTTCTGTTTCAAAAAAAGATAACCCGCCACGGAAACTTAATCATCAAAATCTGCAAAATTCCAGTATTTATAATAAAATTATATCCGTACAGCAACTTTTAAGAAATTTTGGTATATAAAATAAAGCGTTTGATAGTTGTTATAGCTAGATTACTTTGTCTTGTGGATAAAAAATCTGCCCGCTGTAAAATTGTTAAATTAAAGGGCCAATATTTATCGCGCCGCTCATATAAAAAAGGATTGCATCTGACTGATAACGGTATAGGTATATCTTTGGATATAGCTGGAGCGAATTCTTTAGCACAAGTTGGACGAGATTTAATAGATAAATTGAAGCAGACCGATATTCCGTTTGCAGTTTTTGATACGAAAGTAAGTGGAGATATTTCACAAAGTAAATGGAAAATAGCCTCGTCATATAAAAAACAAATTTCAGATTTTTTACCATATAAAAAGAAAATTCTTTGTATGGTTGGAGAATGCTATAAAGAACCTGAATATGATAATATAACTACGCCATTTTGGGAATTTGAGTCAGGTATGCTTGAAGTCTTTCCAAATTTGTTTGAAGATGTCCATTCGGTAATTGCTTTTTCAGATTTCTGTTACAACTATTTTAAAACTATTATTCCGCAGAATGTAAAACTATATAAAGTAAAATATCCATTTGTGAAAAATTGGGAAATATCACATAAACCGGAAGAAGTACGAAAAGAATATAATCTTAAAACCGATGATTTTGTGGTTTATTATGCTTTTGATTATAACTCCTGCTACGAACGCAAAAACCCTGAAGCGGTTGTTATGGCGTTTGCCAAAACGTTTAATGGTA
>USCF01000025.1 GCA_900553115.1 uncultured Alphaproteobacteria bacterium | reverse complement strand
TATTGTGCGAGAGCTCGAAGGCGGAAAAATCAAACTTGACGATGCGGTGGAAGCCTATGAAAAAGCTACGGCTTTAAAAAAATTTTGTGAAGAAAAGCTCAAAGCGGCGCAGTTGAAAATTGAAAAAATCAATGTTTCGCCGGAAGGCGTTGTTTCTACCGAACCTTTGGATAAGGTGGAGGAATAATGGTAAATGTCAAACAAAGTTTAAGTGAATTTTCGGCAAAGTTTAATGCTGATTTGCCGGAATATTTACCTGTGCCGAACGGGGTTGAAAAACGTGTTGTTGAAGCAATGAGTTATTCGCTGATGAATGGCGGCAAGCGCTTGCGTCCGTTTTTGCTGTGTCAATGCGCGGCTTTGTTTGATGTGGATTATAAAACCTGTCTGCCGGCGGCTGTGTCTTTGGAAATGCTGCATACTTATTCTCTGATACACGATGATTTGCCGGCAATGGATAATGACGATTTGCGGCGCGGCAAACCTACATGCCATAAAAAATTTGATGAGGCAACTGCTATTTTGGCGGGTGACGGGCTTTTAACCCACGCTTTCAGAGTGTTGTCTACGGCTTTAGAGATTCGTCCGGAAGTTCGTTTGACTTTAGTGCAGCTGCTTTCGGATGCAGCAGGTGCTTTTGGCGGTATGATTGCCGGTCAGACTTTGGATTTATACGCCGAATCCGCGGGAACTGCCGATGGCGATGAAGATATTATCGCGCGTTTGGAAGAAATGAAAACCGGACGCTTGCTGCGTTATGCTTGCGAGGCGGGCGCGGTTTTGGGCAAAGCGCCGTTGGAACAGCGTCAAGCCTTGGTTTGCTATTCTCGTAAAATTGGGCAAACTTTTCAAATCAGCGATGATATTCTAGACCGCGAAGGCGACCAAAATTTGATGGGAAAGACTCTGCACAAAGATGAGGCGCAAAACAAATTCACCATTGTCAGCCGCTTTGGAGTTGCCGAGGCAAAAAAAATAGCAGAAAAGCTCACTCTTGAAGCAATGGAGGCTGTGAAAATTTTTGGTAATAAAGCCGAAATTTTACAAGAACTTGCCCGTTTTATTATTGAACGCAACCACTAAAAAAATCTGTTGCGCGCCCCTTGTTTTTATGGTATGCTGAAAGCATAAAATATAATTATGAAAACGGAGGTGTGTTATGCCTGAAAAAAAGAAGATTACTGTCGGTCAGCAATTTATAAAATTGCTTGAAAATGCTGCAAAAGATAAAAATAGACTTTTAGATTTGGCTAGCGGGGTCATAAAACGCTCTCATTCTAAGCGCGGGTTGAAAAACCGCAATTTACCGGATAGTGAATCGGCGGTTAAACTGAATGCCTCTATTGCTAAATTTAACGCTATGGCTGGCAAAGATGTTTCGACTGATGGAATGCTGGCGATGATTGTCAATACTTATCGTCAAGAAGAGTTTGGATCTCCTAAAAAATTTAAAGAAGATTTTAAGAAAAAATATCCGGCAGAATATGATAACAATAATGCAAAAACAGCATTGTTGGCTGCGCGCCGCCGTATGGCTGTTAATGAATGATTATATTTTATTTCTTTTGTTTCTCCTTTGCCGCCGATGTTTTATCGGCGGTTTTATCTTGTTTGTGTAAAAATATGTTGATTTATCCGCTAAATTCCGTATTGTGAGAAAAAACATAAGGAGAATAATATGCTGATTTTTAGTTTGGCAATAGTTGCCGCTTTGTTTTATGCTTTGCCTAGTTATGCAAATCCGGCTTGCGCTGTTTGTACGGTTGGCGTGGCTGTTGGCTTAGAGGTGGCTCGCAATTTGGGTGTTGATGACAGCGTGATTGCTGTTTGGGCTGGAGCTTTGTTGATGCTCATTGGTTATTGGACAATTTTGTGGTGTGATAAAAAGGGCTGGAACTTTGCTTTTCGCAATCCGCTTTTGATAGTCTTGTCAATTTCTATGATTGCTGGTGTTTATATAAAAGACTTGGTTTATACGCCAAAACCGATTTTAGTTTTTTATTTGGATCCGTTTTTGTTTTGCACTTTGTTAGGCGCGGCTGTATTGACATATAGTTCGGTGTTTTATCAATGGATGAAAGCCAAAAACGGCGGTCACGCACATTTTCCGTTTGAAAAAGTGGTGCTGCCGATAGCTGCTTTGGCTTTGACCAGTTATGCCGTAAACTATTTTGAAGTTTGCAAGCCGTTACCAACGACAGCGGCTGAGGAAAACAGCGCTCCGGCTTTACCTGATGACGGTTCGGATATTTATGATTTTAGTAAGTAATAGTCTTAAGGAGGTGCAACAGCCTCCTTTTTTATTTTTTGAGTTATTATCAAATCCTAAAAATATGTTTTTCATCTTTTGATAATTAAAACCAACTAAAAAATAATAGCGTATCTTGTCTTTTTGCTTGAGATTTTAGCAAAATAGAGTAAACTCCAAACAATTGTTATTGTATGTCTTTTAAGGAGAAATGTAAATATGTCAAAAGTTTTGATTACTTCCGCTTTGCCGTATATTAACGGGATTCCGCACCTCGGCCATATGGTTGGTTGCTTGCTGCCGTCTGATGTTTATGCCCGTTATATGCGAATGTTGGGTAATGAAGTTTTGTATATTTGCGGAAACGACGAACATGGTACAGCTTCCGAAGTCGGCGCTTTGAAAGAAGGTATGCCGGTTGAAGAATATTGCGACAAATATCATGCACGCCATATTCAGACATATAAAGATTTTAATTTGTCGTTTGACTATTTTGGCCGCACATCCAGTGAACAAAACAAAGAAATGACTTATCATATTTTTTCACAGTTGGATAAAAATGGTTTTATTGAAGAAAGAACAATGAAACAGGTTTATTCGGTTGATGATAAAATGTTTTTGGCTGACCGTTATATTACCGGTACTTGCCCGCATTGCGGCTATGAAAAAGCCCGCGGCGACCAATGCGAAAACTGCACAAAAGTTTTGGAGCCGACAGATTTAATCAATCCGCGCAGCACTATTTCCGGCAGCACAAATTTGGAAGTGCGTGAAACTAAGCATTTGTTTTTGAACCTGCCGAAAATTGAAACAAAATTGGTGGAATGGCTTAAAACTAAAGAAGCTTTTTGGCCTGATGTGGCTTATTCCATTGCTAAAAAATGGGTTAAAGAAGGTTTGCAACCGCGCTGCATTACTCGTGATTTGAAATGGGGTTTTCCAGTTAATAAGGAAGGTTTTGAAGACAAAGTATTTTATGTGTGGTTTGACGCGCCAATCGGCTATATCGGTATTACAAAGCAATGGTCTGATGAAAATCCGGCGGAACGTAATTGGAAAGATTGGTGGCTGGACGCCAAAGACGTGCGCTATGTTGAGTTTATGGGCAAAGACAATGTGCCTTATCACTCTATTACATTTCCGGCAACTTTGCTTGGTACGGGTGAAAACTGGACAAAGGTGGACTTTTTGAAGGGATTTAGTTATTTGACTTTTGAAGGCGGAAAATTCTCTAAATCCGAGCATCGCGGCGTGTTTGCCGAAGACGCGGTTAAAGAGTTTCCTGCCGACTACTGGCGTTATTGGCTGATGGCCAACGCTCCAGAAAGCTCGGATTCATCTTTTACCTTTGAAAGTTTTGTAAATACGGTAAACAAAGATTTGAACGGGGTTTTAGGTAACTTTGCGCAGCGCGTGATGAAAATGACAGCCTCTAAACTGGGCGCGCAAATTCCGGAAGGCGGAGAATTGCAAGCCGAAGATAAAGAGCTGATTAAAGTTTTGCAGAGCCGTGTTCAAGACTACTTTAAATATTTAAACGAAATGGAATTCCGTAAGGCCGCTGCTGAATTGCGTGCTATTTGGGTTGAAGGCAATAACTATATTTCTACCACAGAACCGTGGATGGTAATCAAAGAAGACGAAATCCGCGCCGCCACTATTTTGCGTTTGTGTTTGAATTTGGTTCGCATTTATGCTATATTGAGTGCGCCGTTTATGCCGGATACAGCCGAAAAAATTATGGCTAAATTCGGTTTGACTTCTAAAGATATGCCGTCGTTGAAAGATTTTAGCGTTGAAAAAGAAATGTCTGCTCTTAAAGCCGGTCACAAATTTGAGGCTGGAGAAGCTCTATTTGAACGTATTACTCCGGAAAAAGCTGCTGAATTACAGCAAAAATACAGCGGAGCAAAATAGTATAAGTTGGAGGTAAAATGAAAATTTCCATAAATAATGGTTTTCTTCATAAAATTTATCAGGGAATAACGTATCCAGTGCGTCACCCTGTGATCTGCTTGTTGCTGTTGCTGGCGTTTTTTAGGCATGAGTTGTTTGGAGTTTGGCAGGACTATCAGTCAGAAACAAAAATTCCGGTGAAACAAATAGCGGTTGTAAAAAAAGAAGCGTCGGATAACTTGAAAGAAAAGTTATCGGAAATGCGTTTATCTATCAGCAGAATGATGCCTGTTTCCAAGAAAAAATCTAAGATGGAATATAAAAAAGAAGATGAAAAAAATCATTTTGCCAGTTGGAATGTCGGTAAGTTTAATAAAGTCAAATATGAACCGGCTGAAGTTGTAAATGTACCGCTGCCTGAACAATCGGAAAAAAGTTTTTCAGAAGTCAAACAACAAGCCGAAGCCGAAAAAAATATGATGAAAGAAAATCGGCTGCAAGTGCAAGAAGGTAAGCAAAATACTTTTGCCGGAGATGAAGCTTATCATGATAAGATCGCTGATTTTCATCCGGAACAATATTATGTAAAAAACACCTCGCTTAATTTGGAATATTTGCAAAATGTTGAATATGTTGAAGGTGAAGCCGATATCGTGGGACCAAACAGTATGTTTGTAGACGATACTTTTGTGTTTTTGTATGGTTTGTACAGTGATCCGCGAATGTATGATACTAGAGCGGCGGAACAATATCTTGAAAACATAACTAAAGATAAAACAGTGTCCTGCTATATTGTTGCGCTGAGTTTGCGTAATGATAAAGCGACGGCGCTGTGCTTTGTTGATGATGTGTTTATAAATAAAGCGCTAACAGAAAATGGTTTGGCGCAGAATGTTGCTTTACAGTAGGAAATAAAAGCTTATGTGGCAGCCTGTTTTTATGATAAGCGGTTATATTTTGGGCATATTGGGGCTCATTATGCTTATTCCGGCAGGTCTGGATTTTGGGGAATATGAAAAAATTTGGTCGCCGTTTGTGCCGTCGGCAATGGTGACGATATTTTTTGGCTTTTCCTTGTTTTTATCCAACTATACAAAAGTTGAAAAAATTTCGCTGAAACAGGCATATTTGGTGACGGTTGTCAGCTGGTGTGCGGTTGGTGTTTTTGCGACATTGCCTTTTCTGTTTTCAAATAGTCATTATGAATTTGCCGATGTTTTTTTTGAAACTATTTCGGGAATTACCGGAACGGGATCTACAATATTTGCCGATGTGGAAAGCCTGTCGCATTCTATTTTGTTATGGCGGTCGATTTTGAATTTTCTCGGTGGTTTGGGAATTGTTATTTTTGCCGTAGCTCTGTTGCCGTTTTTGGGAATTGGCGGCATGCGGATTTTCCAACGCGAAAATTCCGATTCCAACGATAAATTTATGCCGAAATTCAGCTATATTGCCAAGCGGATAGTTTTTGTTTACACCGCGCTTGTCATAATCTGCACCGTGTCTTTATTTTGGTGCGGCATGGATTGGTTTGACGCCGTCAATCATGCTATGGCGTCAATCGGCACCGGAGGATTTTCAACAAAGAATAATTCGGTGGCGGCGTTTAACAGTGTTTCCATTGAAGTCGTTATCATGTTTTTTATGCTGACCGGCTCGCTGCCGCTGACCTTTTACATTTTACTGTTCCGCCACGGCGAAGCAAATAAAAACTATCAGGTTTCGGTCTTTTTGAAAGCGGTTTTTTATTGCGGTTTATTTGTCAGTCTTTATTTGTTTGCAACATCTGATTATTCTTTGGCGCAAAGTTTGAGATACAGTTTTTTCAGCGTTATTTCGGTGATGACGACAACGGGACTTTCTTCAGTAAATTTTGTGGAATGGGGCGTCTGGACCAGCGCCGTGTTTATGCTGCTTTCCTTAAGCGGAGGCTGCACAGGGTCTACCAGCGGTTCAATCAAGACATTCAGATGGCAGCTGGTTTATGCCTATTTACATAAATATATGCTTTCTATGGTGGAACCAAACCGTATAATTCCGCTTAAAGTCGGAACCATTAACCCGACACAAAATGTAATCACATCTGTGTTCGTTTATGTTTTCTCATTTATTATAAGCATGCTGCTGATAGGAGTTGTCATCAGCCTGTGTGGAGTTGATTTAAGCACATCTTTGGCCGCGAGCGTGGCTTGTATGACCAACGTTGGTGTCGGAAGTGTTGAAATAATCGGACCAAGCGGAAACTTTGCTTTTTTTTCAGCTCCCGTAAAATATATTTTATGCTTTGCAATGCTGCTTGGGCGTTTAGAAGTGATAACCGTGATGGTTATTTTCACCAAATCATTTTGGCGTAGCTGATTTGTTTTGGTAATATTTCAAAATATATAATCGTATGGCGCTGGAAAGGTTGGGGGTTGATCTTTCTTTATCTATGTTTGTAACCAGCTGATTTAAGCTGAGGTTTTGTTCTGCGGCTATAAGTTGCAGAGCTTCAAAAAACTCGTCTTCCAAGCAAATGCTTGTGGCGTGCCGGCCGGCGATTAAAACGGATTTTTTACGCATTATTTTTTACGATAACTGTCAAATGAAATTATTTGAGCGTCGCCAGAAGCCGCTGATTGCGGTTCAGCCGCGGAATTTGCGGTTGGCGTGTTGCCTTCGTCAAGAGTGAAACTAAGCCCGAATTTGGCGTAAGGATCAGCAAAATAGGTGATTGCATCAAAAGGAATGGTTATGGTCTGAGGAGTGCCGCCAAAGCTTAAATCAACAGAAAAACTGTTGTGGCGCACCACGAGATTTTCAAATTGATTTTGCAAGACAATGGTCATGGTGTCCGGATATTGAATTTGCAGATTTTTAGAAATAATGGTACCTGGGAAATTGGTTTTAAAGGTTATATAAAAATGGTTTTCTCCGGGTAATCCCTGTTCTTCAACAATTTTTAGAGCGTAATAAACAACGCTGCGCAAAGATTTTTCGACAAGTTCATCATAGTCAATTTTTTCTACAAAGTTTACCATTACATCACCGAAAAATAACAATAGTTAAGGGCCTTTCTGTTGCTAGGCGGCCCAATCCCCACTTTAGCCTAACCAAAGGTTAAAGAATTTAAGTTTGTTGCCTTAACTTAAGCAGCTACAGCAACTGGTGCAAAATTATCATTTGCATTCATTTAAATTTGAACCGATAACGGTGGTATCTCACCGAACACAACACATATCTTTACTATACACTGTCGAGCCTGGTTCACCCCCATAAAATTGGTGGAGGTGCCGGGTACTGCCCCCGGGTCCAATGTACCTATTTCATAAGGCTTCTGGTGTCATAGTCAGAAAACTGACGCTTATAATTATAATTATTTTTTTCTAAATTTCAAGTTTTATAAATCATTATATTAAAGCATAAAAATTGAAAAAAGTACTAAATAAAAAGTTCGCAATAACAAATAGTTATATAGTGTCAAGATTTAAAATATTGCTATTTTTGACACTTTTTACTGGATTTTTATAAAAAGAGGTGCTATATGACTCGGTGTTTAATTGTTCGTTAATTATTTTTAAGGAACAGTTAAAAGTGTTTAACACTGTTTTATTGCGCTGCATTAAATTGCAAAAAACAGCGGAAATTCTTAAAAGATGGGAAGCTGTTTGCCAATGAGGCAGTATTATGGGATGACACCTTATCGTGTTTAATAAATTTTGTTTTTTGTTAATCAGCGTGTTCGTGCTTTTCAGCAATGCGATTTATGCAAACGGTGACGCTGATATGCTGCCGGTAAAAGAGTTTGTTAATGACGGTGCTCTTTGTTCTGTGGCTGCTAAAGAAGCAGGTAATGAATACGGCGTTGATTTTGATTTGCTGCAGACTATTTCGGCAGTAGAAAGCGGCAGATGGGATAATTTGCAAAACAGATATATAGCTTGGCCTTGGACAGTTAATGTAAAAGGAAAAGGCTATTATTACGCCTCTAAAGAAGATGCTATCCGCGCGGTTGAAAAATTTCAGAAGCAGGGTATAAAAAGCATTGATGTCGGTTGTATGCAAATTAATTTGAAATATCATGGTGATGCGTTTAGCTCGATTGAAGAAGCTATTGATCCGTCAAAAAATGTAAAATACAGTGCCAAGTTTTTACGCTCGCTGTATAGTCAGCACGGTCAAAGCTGGAAAAAGGCTGCAAAACGCTATCATTCGGGTAATCCGGAAAAAGGTGAGGCTTATACCAAACGTTTGGAAAATCGTTTTGAAAAATATAAGGTAGCCGGATTGACCGTAAGCTCTAAATTGTTTTGATATAGAAAAATATGATTACTACTAAATATAAAAAAGAATATGTTGTAAAAAGCTATGAAGCCGATTGTCATGGCTTTTTACGGCTTTTAACCTTGATGAATCTGCTACAGGACGCGGCAACCGAAAGCGCAAATATTTTAGGCTTGGGGTTTGAAAAATGTGCCGAATTGGGTCTGACTTGGTTTGGTTCGGACTATTTTATTCAAATTGACCGGCTGCCGAAAATGGGTGAAAGTTTTGTTATAGAAACTTGGCCGGCAGAAACCAAACTTTGGGGCGCTATCAGAGATTTTAAAATTTATGATTCTTGCGGAAAGGAAATTATCAAGGTTAGCAGTCAGTGGGTTTTGATTGATTTGGCGCGTATGCGTCCGGTGCCTTTGAGCAAGTATTTTCCAGACTATGAACCTTTGGCTGAAAGGGCGTTGCCGGTTGAGTTTATGAAAATAAAAGAGCCGGATACTTTTTGTGTGGAAGATGAAATAAAAGTTCGCTTTGATGATATTGACATCAATAATCATGTTAATAATTCCATTTATCCGCTGTGGGCAAGTGAATGCGTAGATACAGATTATAGAATGCGGCACTGTCCGGCGGAAATTGAAATTAATTTCAAAAAGAGCGCAGTGTATGGTGAAAATGTGTTGATTTTGACTTCGTTGGATAAAGATGAAAGCTTTCATTCCATCCGCAAAACTGACAGAACAACCGAATTATCGCGCTGCCGGATAAAATGGAGAGAACTTACATTATAGTAAGCGGAAGCAGGGCTTTGCGCGGAGCAATGTTTTGCTTTAGAACAGCATGAAAAATTGGATAAGCCCGTTCGCATTCGGTTAGGGCTATGTTGATAACCTGTTGCAGTTTGCCGCTGAAATTAAATTCGTCAGGATCAATAAAGAGCGAATGTTTGAAAACCGGCATGTGCGTTTCTTCCCAATAAGAAAAGTAGCCAACCCAAAGGTCTTCATTGATTAGGGCTAAAAGCTCAAAAATACTAGGCAGATTGACATTGACAGGCTCAAGGTTCAATAAACAAGAAATATGCAGGCAGTTCATTTGCTCTTCCCAAGCAAAAAAGAGCAGCATATTGTCCCATTTACCAGGTATTTCAACAACTATTTCATGAGAATTGCGGCGTTCGGTTGTATGCTGTTGATGGGCAAACAAACATTCTATGTCGTCCAGCGGATTGCATTTATATAATTTTTGAGCCAGCATACAAAATTCCTTTGTGAAGATACGGTGCTAGATTGACACAATAAGTATATAAATGACAATTAACTTGAATAAGTT
>USCF01000024.1 GCA_900553115.1 uncultured Alphaproteobacteria bacterium | reverse complement strand
GTGGGGTCTATTATGTTGTTATTTTTTGATTGGTTGGTGCAGTGGAGACCACTGCACCCCCTGGTGGGGTGCGTGGACTCTTCCAGACGCTTTAATCAGTCCAACATTCATGTACTGTGCGCCAATTTGCTGGATATGAACACCGGACGCTGTCCAAGCTGGGTTGATCCGTATATTTTATTGGAAATCAACCACAAAAAAGTTATGGTTACCGCTTTTTGCATTAATCAAGTGCGCCTCAGCAAATATGGTGTTGTTTTGACAGATATTCCCGAAACTTTTGCCGCCATGGCCGAAGTGATAAAACACATTGAACCAGACGCTTTGATTGTCTTGAATCATGATTTGGAACCATGCAGCCATGAAATTTATGCCGTTGCCGCCGCCGAGGGGCTGAGAATAGATTTATTGCTTGGCGGACATGAACATTCGCCGGTTGCTCCAAATGTCAAAGAAAGAATGTACTATCCGCAAGCTTATAGTAAAACTATGCTGCATTTTGATTTAACTTTTTTGAAAAACAATACCAAACTGCAGCTGTTAGAAGAAATAAACGTAAAACAAGCAGATATAAATCCGGTGTTTGAACCTCACCTTGCCGCTTTTGAAGAAAAATCTGGTTTAAACATTCCGGTTGCCAAAAGTGTATTAAATCTAGAAAAAATCTATTCTAATCCTTGTTCTTTAGGAACTTTTATTGCTGACTGCATGCGTCAGGCGGCAAAGACCGATATGGCAATGATTTCTACCGGATACACCAGTCATGCTTTGCGTTTTGAAAAAGATAAAATTTTAACCAATTATAACTTAGAACGCGCTTTTTCGGCGGATGTACCGTTACAAACCGTTGTTTTGACACCATTAGAATTAAAAGAAGTTTGGAATAATGCCATTAAATACCGCTATTTGATTCCAACCGGAAACGTGCGCTTTTTACAATGTTCGCAAAATATTGAAATCTGTTGCCGCCGCAAATATGACAGCGATGAAGGCGAAGTAACTCAAATTTATTTAAATGGCGAACCATTGTTAAATGAAAAAGGCACTGCCGTTTATGATGATAAAGTGATAACTTGCGCTCTAGACCCATTTATTGGCGCCGGTGAACAAGGTTTTGACGTATTGCGTCCGCTGCCAAAAGAAACTCTCTTAAAAAACAATCGCTTAGTTAAAATAAAAGACTTGTTTACACAAGCCATAAAAGATGCCGTTGCAAAATATCCAGAAGGCAGCTCGTATCCTAGTTTCAAAGTCACCGATATAAATTAGGCAAATATTGTTTTTACAATCAGCTTCAATTTATTGAACTTACTTATATTTGGTTTTGGAGATATTATTTCCCAGCCGCGGGTATTCATTTTATCAAAATAACAACGGCTTAAATTTGCCAAATAATAAAGCGGCATAACTTCTTTGCGATTCATTTTGTTCAAAAAACGCTGAGCTACCGCAAAATTTTTTTGCGCATCAACCGACAAAGCCTGACGAACGCTGGATAGATTTTTATCTTCTATAACTGACATCGGCGTATTTTTACAAACATTTGCCATTTGCAAAAATTCCAACGGAATAAATAAATGTCCCGACTTAGCGTCATCTTTTATATCTCGCAGAATATAAGTTATCATCAGCGCTCGTCCCAAACTATGTGCCAATTTTTCGCGAGAAGAAGGCTTGCTGTCGCCGATAATCATCAAAGTTAAATTGAGAGGCACCACCGCCAAGCCATAAAGATATTTTTCAAACACAGCGACTGTCGGAGCTTGCAAAGGCGTAGGAACATCTAAAAAAGCACCGTTCAAAATTTCTGACATCTGCTCTTTTGGTAAATTAAATCGCATACAATTTTTGTATATTTTACGTCCGATATTAGTAGTCGGAACCTTTTTATCATAAATGTTATCGAGTTCTTCACGCCAAGCGTTTAACAGCTCCACTTTTTCGGCAGCCGGCATTTTGGAGCGAATAATATTGCTGATATGGTGGCAAAAAGCAAACAACGTATAAATAGCCTCACGCTTAGGCTTAGGCAAGCCACGCATACACCAAAACAAAGAAGGCTGGCTTTTTTTGACAATATCGCCGACAGATAACATTTAGATTCCTTTATTGTTAACAGACTTTCTTTTTATAAAAAAGAATTGTCCTAAACTATATAAAAAAATTGACAAATAGTCAAGAAAAGTCAATTTGCGTTGTTCATTATTTTTAAACAATCTGGTATGTAAATTCGCGGTATTCAGCAATATGGCCAGACGAAATTTAAGCCTTTTGGTTTTAAGCAGCGCTAAAATCACTTTAGCACTTTTATAAAGACCATTCAGCCGGCTTTCTCGTTGGCGTTTGCTTATTTTGGCCTTTTTCACAAAATCAGAATTATTGTTAAAAGCTTCTTGTAAAAACAACAGAACAAAAAGCGATGTCAATGGCTGATAAGTGCTGGGATTTTCATTATCCAAAACCAGCAGCAAACGCGCCAGCGGAGAAAGCAGTCGATTTAGAATTTCTGAAACCTGTGTGCCGGAAGTAGGTTGTTTTTCGGCAGCTAAAAAACGCCAAGCCGAAAGCGGTTCCAACAGCAATGTTATTGAAATATTTTCTCGCATAAAAATTTGCTGCAATCTAAAAATAAGCCCCTGAGGCAGCGGAGAATTTCGGCGCAAGGCTTTTTCCAATAAACGCAATTTTTCTAAACGGGTTGAGCTTGCAATTTGCTGATTGTTAAAATGCCGCCAACCTGTTTGCAAATATAAAACATAGTCAGACAGCAGCGGCCGATAATCTTTAGCCGCTATTTTAACAATATTGCAGCCGTTAAGCATTTATATGCTCCAACCAATCAGTAAAATCGGCGAGAGCGCGTTGGCAATAGGCTTCTTTGCGGTCTGCGCCTTTTATTTTACGAAACTTGCCGTTGGCGGTAATTTCGCCCTGAATTGTCGGAAAAATACCAAAATTTATGTTCATCGGCTGATAATCAGCTGTGGTATCCAGCAAATGTCCCAACATAGCTCCGGTAGCCGTTGTTTTTGGTGGTACAACAGGATTTAACCCTTTAGCCAAACAAGCGGCATAATAGCCGGCGAGCATACCGGTATCGGCGCTTTCAACATATCCTTCGCAGCCGCTAATTTGACCGGCAAACAAAATATTCGGCTGAGCTTTTAGACGCAAAAATTCATCTAAAAGCATCGGGCTTTGAATAAAGGTGTTGCGGTGTATGCCTCCCAAACGAGCAAATTCAGCCTTTTCCAGCCCCGGAATCATTCTAAAAATCCGAGTTTGCTCACCATATTTCATTTTGGTTTGAAAACCAACAATGTTGCGTAAAGTATCTTCTTTGTTATCTTGACGCAGCTGCACCACGGCATAAGGCTTTTCCGCAGAATGCGGATTGGTGAGCCCAACCGGTTTCAACGGCCCAAAAAGCAAAGTATCAATACCTCGCTCCGCCATAACTTCTATTGGCAGGCAACCATCAAAATAGTGCGGCTCCTCAAAATCATGAAACGGCATTTTCTCTGCTTTTAACAGTTCGTCAACAAAGCGATAATATTCTTCTTTGTTCATTGGGCAATTAATGTAGTCATACTTATCGCCTTTATCATAGCGCGACTGGAACCAAGCTTTAGAAAAATCGATGCTATCTTTATAAACCACCGGCGCTATGGCGTCATAAAAAGAAAGAGAATGCTGGTCAACTTTGTTTTTTATGGCCTCAATAAAAGCTGAACTAGTCAAAGGTCCAGTGGCAATAATCGTCAACGGAGCATCAGCCGCTGGAAATTCGGTTATTTCTTGATTAACAATTTCGAGCAAAGGAGATGCTTTTAATCTTTCGGTGATAAACTTGGCAAAACCCTCACGGTCAACGGCCAGCGCGCCTCCGGCCGGTACTTTTGTTTGGTCTGCAGCTTCCATAATCAAAGAACCAAAACGACGCATTTCTTCGTGCATAAGACCAACGGCGTTGTGTTCGGCATCATCGGAGCGCAAAGAATTTGAGCAAACCAATTCAGCCCAATTGCTATTTTTGTGAGCCGGAGAAAATTTTTGCGGTTTCATTTCAAACAAACGCACTTTTACACCGCGTTTGACGAGCTGCCACGCCGCTTCACAGCCGGCAAGACCGGCGCCGATAATTTGTACAACAGGTTCCATTTTCATCTCCTTTATTTTATTTTTCATAAATATCTTGTTATTGACTGCTTGTAAACAACAAAACACTTTCTTATTAAACCTTTTTTAAAAAGAATGACGTAAAATAAGCTTAAATTTGAGGTTTATGGAATTAAATATGACTTTTAAAATGCTAAAAACAGGTTTGTTTGTATGTATGCTCGGCTGCTTTACCGCTGGTTTGGCTCTGGCTGCCGATACAAACAGCGAAATTGAAAAAGATAAACCCGAAACATTAAATCCTGATATGGGAAACGACTCTTTGCGTTCGTATGTCAAAGAAGAAACAGCTGAAAAACAAGCAAACGGCGACGAAAACAAGACTTGGCTGAATAATTTGGTCAATACGGTGGCAGAAAAAGGGGCGCAAGTTATATCTTCCGGAACAGACAATAACGCCAACATGTATAGAACCAATGCTTCTGTGTTTGACATTTCCGGCGTTATGCTGCGTATGAACACCAAAGAAGTGGAAGCGGCCATGCGCAAACGCAGCTATCAAAAAAATTCTGAAAAATACGCGATTCCAAATTTTATCCGCTGGCGCTATGAAGAACTGTGCCGCAACAACGGTGTTGTCGGATACGAGCGAACCGAAGCCTGCGTAGTCAAACTAGCGCAAAAAAATAATTATCAATACGTTGAACAGCTGATTTTTAATAATTTTCGCACCCAAGAAAGTATGCAGGTGTTTTTTACCAGCAATTTTACCGGAAACAGGGTGTACCGCATAATTTATCACAGCGACGCGGCAAACATCAAAGGCAGCGGGGCCAAAGCCGACTATTTGCGTAATATAAAAATTTATGACTTTTGGAAAAAAATAAATCAAAAATACGGTGTTCCCGATAACAAAGAGCAAGTCATTTGGGGGTTAGGCGAAAACAAGCCATATTTGCAAGCTTCGACCGGACGTATGATGCTGCATGACCCGATGCTGATGGAATTGGACTATACTCGTATGTCGCGAGAAGACCAGCGTTTTATGAACACAGATGTTTACACATTTTAGGAGCAATCACAAATGGAATTGAGCAAAACGGAATTATCCGAACTTATTTGTACGCGTATCAGCCACGATTTGATTGGCAGTATCGGAGCAGTATCCAGCGCCTTGGAGCTGATAGAAGAAGATTCCGGACAATTGGACGAAGATACAAAAAGCATTTTGCAAACCGGTACAAACACTCTAATTGCCAGACAAAAATTCTTTCGGGTTGCATTTGGCACAGATACACAAAAAATGCCGATTGCCGATTTGGAAAAATTATGCTCAGAATATTTAACAACCATCGGCAGCCGCGCTAATGCTGTTACACTAAAACTGCAGCGTGTTTCGCAAGAACTGTCTAAAATTGTGTGTGTCTGCGTAATGATTGCCGCCGAACTTTATATTAAAGGCGGCGAAATAACCATCAGCGTAAGCGCGGATAATCTGAAAATTCACGCCGTTTCAGACTTCAAGCTGTCGGCTTCAAAAATTGCCTCATACCAAAAGATTTTAGCCGGCGAAAAAATAGAAGAAAACGCCTCGCAATTTGCTCAGCTTTATTATTTGCAAGCTTTGTTGGGGGCTGATGTGCCTTTGCGTTTAACCAACTCAGAAACCGAAATGGAACTGACAATAGGCTAGAGGCGCTGCTACAAGCACTAAGCATCGCTATGTGCAACTGTCGTTATCTGGTGTGACGCACAGTCTATTCCGATAATCTTGTGTAAGCATACTCCTTATGCGATGATAAGGCTAATTTATTGGCTTGATTATGCGTTTGCAGCCAGAAAAACCTAGGCGCAAGGCCTAGGTTACTGGTGTAAAAAAACGAAAAATTGTATTGATTGTAACAGACGCTAAATCGTTGCCCTAGCACCATTACTTTCGCAGCTAAAAAGCTTATTTATTCCAGCCGCGCAAGATATAGTCGCTGAGTTTTTCGCTAAAGAACGAGCTATCGCTAATCGCCTCGCCTTCGGCAATTTTGGCTTGGTCAAGCAGCAAACGGCAAACTTCTTCAACCGTCGGACGCTCTTTATCGTCAAACATACTGTCGGCTAATTTGATAATCAACGGGTGGTATGGGTTTACTTCCAAAATACGCGAGCTGGCAAACGCCGTCTGCTGCTGATGGTTACGCATTAAGCGCTCCAAGTGAATGCTCATCTGTCCGTTTTCCACCGTCAAACTAACCGGACTCTTGGTCAGTTTTTCGGTCGGAACAACTTTGCCGACTTCATTTTTGAACAACTCTGCCATAAAATCGGTCAATTTTTTCAAACTGCCCTCATCGGCTTTCGGCTCTTTGCGTTCAAACTTCAAATCAACATCAGCCTGTGAAACATGCTTAATCGGATACCCTTTAAAGTTTGTTAAAGTCTGAACCCAAAATTCATCAATCGGGTCTGTCAGCAGCAAAACTTCCAAACCTTTTTCCTTGAATGCCTCCAACTGCGGGTTGTTGCGCAAAGTCGGAATATCATCGCCGGTAATATAATAAATAGTAGTCTGTCCTTCTTTCACGCGCGAAATATATTCATCAAGCGAGGTCAGCTTATCCTCGGAATTGGTTGAATAAAAACGCGAAAGCTCGGCAATTTCCACACGGTTTGCCGGGTCTTCATAAATTCCCTCTTTGAAAGCCATGCCAAAGTTTTTCCAAAACTTCATATAATCGTCATAATCTTCGGAACGTTTTTTCAGCTCTTTCAAAATACGCGAAACCGTTCCGCTGCGGATTTTTGCAATCAACGCATTTTGCTGCAGCATTTCACGAGAAATATTCAGCGGTAAATCGGCGCTGTCGATAATTCCCTTCACAAAGCGCAGGTAGGCAGGCATCAAGTCATCAACTTTATCGGAAATAAACACGCGGTTGACATAAAGTTTCAGGCTTTGCTGTCTGTCCGGCTGAAACAAATCATACGGCGCTTCGGACGGAATAAACAGCAATCCGGTGTATTCTATGCTTCCTTCCGCTTTGAAATGCAGACGCATCCACGGGGTATCAAAGTTGCGGGAAATATGATGATAAAATTCGTTGTATTGGTCATCGGTAATTTCCGCTTTATTCTTAGTCCAAAGAGCCGAACCGGTGTTTACTGTTTCTTCACCGGCTTTGCCTAAATCCAAAACAATCGGATAGTTGATATGGTCGGAATAGGTGCGGATTATGTGGCGCAGATAAATAGTGTCGGTAAAATCTTTAGCGTCGTCTTTCAAAAACAGCTTAATATCAGTACCGCTTTTTTCTTTTTCGGTTTCTTCAATTTCAAAACCGTCAACACCGTTGGAAATCCATTTATAAGCCTGTTCTTCCCCTGCTCTCTTGGTAGTAACTTCAACCTTGCTCGCCACCATAAAGGCCGAATAAAAGCCCACGCCGAACTTACCAATCAAATCGACAACCGAGCCGTTGTCTTTTGCGTTGTTTACAAAATCAGCCGTGCCGGACTTGGCGATAGTACTCAAATGGTTGACCAAATCTTCCTTGTTCATACCAATACCGTTATCGCTGATGGTCAGAGTGTTTTCCTCAGCGTTAGGCGTGATGATAATCTTAAATTCACCATTATTTTTGGTAACTTCCGGTTTCATCAACGAATAATAGCGCAGCTTGTCGCACGCATCGCTGGCGTTGGAAATCAGTTCGCGCAGAAAAATATATTTTTCCGAATACAGCGAGTTAATCACAATATCCAGCAACTTGCTGACTTCGGTTTTAAACTTTTGTTTTTTACTCATGGTTATTTCTCCCTCTAAAACTACTTATTTATATGGGATTTTATAACCGCCGGCGCAAGAGGTAAGCCAAATTTTTCTGATGCGCCGGCCAAAAAATCAGTCGCTTTCTTTTATACGCTCGATATTGGCACCCACGGCTTTGAATTTTTCTTCCAGATGTTCATAGCCGCGGTCAAGATGATATACACGATTTACAATCGTTTCACCCTCTGCCACCAAACCGGCTAAAATAAGCGCGAAAGAGGCGCGCAAATCCGTTGACATCACCGGTGCGCCGGAAAGTTTTTTCACTCCGCGCACAATGGCTGAAGCGTGACCGTGAACATTGATGTTTGCGCCCATACGAATCAGCTCCGGAACGTGCATAAAGCGGTTTTCCCAAATGCTTTCCGTAACCATAGCCGCTCCGTTGGCCACACACATCAAAGCCATAAACTGCGCTTGTAAATCGGTTGGAAACCCAGGATAATAATCGGTATAAACATCAACACCTTGCAAATTGGCGTGCTGAGCGTCAACAATAATACCGTTTTCCGTGCGTTCCACCATTGCCCCTGTTTTTTGTAAAATATCCAGCGGCGACTGCAGGTAGTCGGCGTTGGCGTTTACCAGCTCCAAACGTCCGTGAGTAATGGCCGCCGCGACAGCGTATGAACCTGCCTCGATTCGGTCATTGATAATTTCATGAATTACACCATGCAATTTATCCACGCCATGAATGGTCAGAGTAGATGTATTTGCGCCCTCAATATTTGCACCCATTTTATTCAAAATATCAATAAGGTCGGCAATTTCCGGCTCTTTGGCGGCGTTTTCAATAACGGTATCGCCCTCGGCTAAAGTCGCTGCCATCAAAATGTTGCAAGTTGCACCGACAGAGGCTGAATGGAAAGTGATGTGAGCGCCTTTTAAGCGGTCTTTCACATCGGCAATCACATAACCGTTTTTAATTTCTATATTTGCCCCCATCTGCTCCAGCGAGCTCAAATGTATATCCATCGGACGAGCACCGATAGCGCAGCCACCCGGCAAAGAAAGTTCAACATGCCGATATTTTGTCAGCAACGGCCCCAAAACATAGTATGACGCGCGCATTTTACGCACATAGTCATAAGGCGCAACAAGGCTGGTCGGCTTTGGAGTATAATATGTAAAAGTCTGGGTAATATGCCCGTTCAACTCTTCTTGTTTGCCCTCAATCTGCGTACCTATTTGCTGCAATAGCAAATTAAGCGAAGTGATATCCGAAAGAATCGGCAAATTGCGCAAAGTCACAGGCTCATCAGTCAAAAGTGAAGCGCAAATAATCGGCAATGCGGTATTTTTAGCCCCGCTGATAAAAACTTTACCAAACAGCGGATTACCGCCTATAATCTTGATTTTATCCATTGTTTTGCTCCTTTTCCAATTTGCGGCGATTTAATTCTTCTTGCTGCTTTTTGCGCTTTTGCAGATTCTTTTGCAAAGCCTTAGCCTCTTTTTCAAAACGCAGTTGCTGCGCCGATTTTTTGGGACTCTTAGACGCTGACATGGTAACTCTCCTTAAAATGATTATGTTCAATCATAAAAAATTAAACTCAAAAAGCCTAGTAAAATCTTGTTTTATAAACATCTTAAAAATTATTTGAAATTTTTTTACAAAAATATGAAAAAAGTTCTTGCATTTTATTTTTTTATGGGTTATTAAATAACCTGTTCGCAGATGATGCGGGTATAGCTCAGGGGTAGAGCGCAACCTTGCCAAGGTTGATGTCGTGGGTCCGAATCCCATTGCCCGCTCCAATAATAAAAGAAGGTTACCGAAAGGTAGCCTTTTTTTGTTATTCGGAGTGGCGGGATGATGAGGAGCCACGAAAAAGTGGGGCCGACAAGGACGAGAGGCGGACGGAAGTACGCCGATGAGGTGAAACCGAGCGTGGACGCAGCGGCAACGCCAATCCCATTGCCCGCTCCAATAATAAAAGAAGGTTACCGAAAGGTAGCCTTTTTTGTTATTCGGAGTGGCGGGATGATGAGGAGCCACGAAAAAGTGGGGCCGACAAGGACGAGAGGCGGACGGAA
>USCF01000023.1 GCA_900553115.1 uncultured Alphaproteobacteria bacterium | reverse complement strand
ACAATTCCCAGCAGATAAATGATAACTAGCCACATAATTATACAAAATTTAAGTTAATAATCAAATTGTCTGCTCAGTATGCTGGTATTTGGTGTTTTTGTCAATTATTATTTAGCGCATTTCCAAAAAACAACAGGCTGCACGCCACATATTTCAAGCGTTGTTTGGCTTCGGCGGCCGCAGGTTGATAGCGCACACTGCACATTTGCAAAAAAAGCGCCGGAAACACCCCGCTAAACAAAACATACAGCCAGAAGGAATAAGACATATGCTCAATTGTTTCCCGCGGGTTTGTTTCCATAACATTGCGAACCAAATCAAAATCTATATATACGCCGTCAACAAACATATAATATGTTGGCCGCCGCCGAGCCTAAAAGCAATATTGTTGTTATAAACATACCAACATAAGGACAAATCAAAAGATTGAACAACGCATACAGCGGAACAAATATAAATATGCCAAGGGAAAAAGCAAACATCAACATCATCGGATTGTCAATTTGGATATTGTGTGTTATGTAGCGCCAAAACGACAAGTTTAAAACCGTTGCAAAGTATAGGGCAACCAAGCAAATTAATGTTGATGATTTTATACTTATTCTTTTTATCTTCAATTTGTCCTCCTGTTGGGTACATTGGCAAAATTAAAATACCAATCTGAAAACAATCTGAAAGAAACTAAAAAAATTTTTCAGATAAAAATTAAATTCTCTCAGATAACTTTCAGATTGAGTTCTTAATAAAAACAACATAAACTATGTTTTGGGAGATAACTTTATGCATATTTTATTGGTTGAAGATGATATCAATTTAGGACAAGGCATCAAAACCCTGCTTGAAATTGACGGTTATGAGGTAAATTTGGCAACAACCGGAACCGAAGCCATTGAAGAAATTAAATACGGAACTTCGCAATATGATGTGGTGCTTTTGGATTGGATGCTGCCTGAGCTTTCTGGTTTAGAAGTGTGCAAATGGCTTAGAGATATCAAAAAAGGACACTACAACGGCGGAATCATCTTTTTAACCGCCAAATCCGAGCTTGACGATTGTGTGCAGGCTCTGGAAGTTGGGGCAGATGATTATCTCACCAAACCTTTTGAAATCCGCGAGCTAAAAGCGCGTATTCACGCTGTGCTGCGCCGCAAAAACAAACCTTATGTCGACAGCTTGTTTGAAGCCGGCGGCTATGTTTTGGATTGCGCGCAAAATACCTTGAGCAACGGCAAGAAAACGCTTAATTTTTCTAAAACCGAATTCAAAATATTGCAGATTCTTTTTGTAAACCATGATAAAACTATTTTGCGTGAAACACTTTTTGACAAAGTTTGGGGCAATAATCCCGAAATCAGCAGCGCCAATTTGGATTCTTATATTTACAATTTGCGCAAAAAGCTTAAAATCTGGCAAGATAACATCCAAATAAACCTGCTCAAAAACATTGGATATATGCTGGAACTCAAATGATAGACACCTTAAAACATAAACTTTTAATTCGCTATGCACTGATATTATTCAGCGTGTCATTGCTCATATTTTTGGGCGGATACGCCACCTATCGCATTATTTCTAAAAATGTGATATCTTCAAGCCTTTATGACTATTTGCAAGAAGAAGTTTTTGAATTTAAACAAGAAGCCGCCGAACTCGCCTTCAAACCGGAAAGGATAGCCGTTGCCGCAAGCAACAATGCCCTGCATTTTTTCTCGTATGGCTTTGTAAACGGACAAATGCGCCGCTTAGAACAACCGGCCGGTGAAACCGGCAATATGCTGACGCAAAAAATGACCAAGTGGCAGGGAGAAGACGGAGAAATCAAAACAGTCAAAATCCAAAACAACGGCGAACGCTGGCGCTTTGTAGCCATGTCCCAAAGCTGGATTGATGAACCCAGCGGCGACAAATATCAAGTAGTTGCTTTGCTCAATGTCACACCATATATTTATGTCACTCACCGCTATAAAAGCTATGGTTTAATTTTGGTTGGTCTTTTGTGTTTGCTTTCGATTCTCACCGCTTATTTAATTTCTAACAACGCCGTAAAACCTTTGCAGGAGGCCTATAACAAACAAAAAGAATTTGTTTCCGACGCTTCACACGAGCTAAAAACTCCGCTTAGCGTATTGCTGACTTACACAGAAATATTGCAGCAGCAGCCGCAAAATGCCAAGGCGCTGCAGGTTATGCGCGATGAAACCAAAAATATGTCTGAACTTATTGAAAACCTACTGGCACTGACTCGTTTGGAAAACACTAAAAACACCGCGGTTTCAGAAATCGATATTGCCAACATCATCAAACCTTTGACCGAACGTTTGAATACGGTTCATCAAGAACGGCAACATCCAATCAAAGTGATTTGCCCCACTAAAGCAAAAATAAAAATGTCGGTGCAGCATTTGGAACGTTTGCTGACCATATTGCTTGACAACGCGCTAAAATACACACCCAGCGACAAAGATATTTCCCTCAAGGTTTCAGAAAATGAACATAATCTGAAAATTGAGGTTTCTGACCAAGGCAGCGGCATAAAAAATGAGGATATACCACATATATTTGAACGTTTTTACCGCGCCGATAAAAGCCGCAACCGCCAAAACGGAGGATTTGGTCTGGGCTTGGCTCTGGCTAAAGACATCGTGCAAAAATATAATGGCAAAATCACTGTGACCAGCAAGCCAGGAAAAGGCTCAACATTTGGGGTGACGCTGCCAAAAATTTGATACTTATCTCCGCCTTAATATAGCTTGACGCCAGCTTGCATACGTGTTACAAAAATAGCAAACAGGAGGATATTATGAATTATAATAAATTATCGAATATGGCCGGTCGTTCCATGATAGAAATGCTGGGTGTTTTAGCGATTATCGGCGTTTTAAGCGTGGGAGGCATCGCCGCCTTTTCGCAAATGCTTGAACGTTATAAAATCACCCAGACTTATGAACAAATCAACGTTATTGCCGCAAAACTTTCTGCTGTCGGCTCCGAAGCCGCTTCTTATGACGGACTAAACAACAAAGCTGCCATCAAATTCGGCGCTATTCCTAAAGAAGCGATTGCCGATGCTAGCAATGGAACTTTGAGAAATCTATTCAACGGAGATATAATCATTATGCCTAGTGATATGTCTTATATAATATTTTATAGAGGTTTACCACGGGATGCTTGTATTTATTTAGCCACTCAAGATTGGGGAACCAAAAGTTCTACTTTTGTTAAGATAGGTGTAACAAGTATAGCTGGTTTTCAGCAAATATTGCTTCCGGCTATGCATGCTAATAAAGAAAATGAACAAGGAGATGTTAGAGCTAATGCTTATGCCATATTACCGGCAGAGAAAACTCCGATGTCGCCTGTTGACGCGGCAAAAGGCTGCAGCTGTTCCTCTTATAACACTTGTATTGTAGCTTTAAAATTTAACTAATAAGGAATTATGAAAATGATGAATATCAAAAAATTGGAACAAGGTCGTTCTATGATAGAAATGCTGGGTGTGCTGGCAATTATCGGCGTGCTGAGCGTGGGTGGTATCAACGGCTTCAGTAAAGCTATGGATGCTCACAAAATTAACACCATTGTTGAACAAATCGGCACTATCATCGCCAACGCTAAAAGCATCGGGTTGCGTCAAGGCGGTAAGTACACCGGTTTAGATACCAGCGCCGCAAAAAAAATGAAAATTATTCCCGATGAAATGATTGACTCCAGCGGCAAAGTTACTCACGTTTACGGCGGTGAAGTTAGAGTTGGTTCGGCAAAAGAACTTTATGGTTCAACCCCAACAGATAAGGGTGTTGTAGTTGAATTAAAATCTTTGTCCCGCAACGCGTGCATTCAAATTTTGAGCAAAGGTTTGGGCGGTCCAAAAACTATTTTAGTCGCCTCTGGTTCAAATAGTCCGAACAGTTCTTCTAAAATCTCCGGCTATACCCAATATTCTTCAGCCGCAAAATGCGAAACTCCAAGCAATGATTATGCCATCTGCTATAACCAGGATATGCCTTTATCAACTATAGCCAACGCTTGCAGCTGCGGTGCAAACAACACTTGCGCCATTGCGGTTTGGGCATTTTAGAACCGAAAACGCCAAAAAATATAGACAAATTGATAATAACCTCTTGACAAAATAAGTCATAAAGCGTATTTTAAATCTTAGGAAAAAAATTATTAATCTTTATATTTTTTAGGTATGATTAAGATTAAGGTCAAGAAATCCCGTATGTGGATTCCAGCTTTGGGGGTTGTGATTGCTTATGGATTCTTTCATAACTGCGCGATAGCCCCTTATTTTAATTGCCGCATTATTGACTGGTCTCAGTTGATTTTGACGTTTAGTATTGTGATAGGACTTGGTGGCGCCCGTGACGTAGTATTGCAGAGGTTCCGCTATTTAGGTCCTTTGCAAAAAGCTATTGACGTGACGGCCGGTGGTCGTGAGTTGAGTAATAAGTTCTGGATTCCGGCTATTGGTTGGATTCTGGTTCTGGGGTATAGCAATAATTTTATTGTATCTCCATACTTTGATGTTCGACCAGTAGAATGGGAGGGACTTTTGTCTGCTCTAAGCGTTCTTTTGACTGTCAGCGGAGCGCGCGACTATGGAATTTATTCTTCCGAGCGTAAAGCCGAAGAAAAAAATCCGGCCGCACAAGGTGCTGAAACAAGCGAAGGTGCAGAAGCACCAGCGTAATCTAACAAAAAAACAGTCCTTTTAATTAAGGGCTGTTTTTTTGTTGCAACCTGTATTGGTATCGCTATGTACAAAGTGGTACATAAGAAAACCGGCTGCTTTAAGGCAACCGGCACAAGCTTGCAGAAACTCGGATAGCGTACGTAGATGCGATGGAATTTTTAAGCGACGTGTACAAATTAGTACATAAAAAAACCGGCTGCTTTAAGGCAACCGGCACAAGCTTGCAGAAACTCGGATAATGCGCTTAATGCGAAGTAAGATTTTTTCGCAGTGTACAAATTAGTACATAAGAAAAAACCTTACAAGCAGAAAGCCATTAGACGAGTTTCTTTATTTTATATACGGAAGAGCATTCGCCAAATCCTCTTCCGTATTTATATCCGCCGGAGCTTCGGGAACAAGTTTAATGTTATCAACCAGCATAGCTCGAACTTCCATACCATTTTCCAAAGCCCGCAACTGTTCCAAAGCCTCACGTTTTTCCAACACACCAGTCGGGAGTGAAACCATTTTGTGCAAAGAAGCGGCTTTAAAAACATAAATACCGATGTGATAATATAAATCTTGATTCGGGCATTTTTCCGGATTGCGCGTATATGGTGCCGTCGCACGTGTAAAGTATAGACAACGAGCTTCTTTTTCGCCTTCTTTCAGCCCCATAATGATTTTTACCACATTCGGATTGTTTTTATCTTCTTCGGTTTTAATCAGCATACCGCAGGTGGCAATATCGCAGCCGGTACGTTCCACCATTTCTATCAATGGCAATGTAACTTTAGGGTCAACGTTGATATTGTCGCCTTGAAAATCCACCACAATATCATATTTTGAACCGTCTGGATCAAGCTCTTTCAGGGCGGCGGCGATTCTATCCGTGCCACTTGGCAAATTCGGGTCGGTTAAAATTGCCTTAGCGCCGAATTTTTTACATTCGTCCACAATAGCTTGGTCGCCGGCGGCAATAGCAATATCGGTGTTCAAAGCTTTTTTTACATTTTCATAAACGCGCTGCACCATAGTTTTACCATTAATCACGCGCAATGGTTTGTTAGGCAGTCTGGTTGCGGCTAATCTAACCGGCATTAAAGTAATTACTCTACTCATTTTTATGTCCTCTTATTTAGAAATTTGATAAATTGGATTTTGTATTTCTTCGTTGATTGCTTGGCGGATTTTTGCAATAATTTTTTCTTTTTCCGCCGGTTCATATTTTGCTGTTGCCGAATTCCACACCGTCCCCGGCCAATCCGGATCGCCTTTTTTGCGGCAAACCACATGCACATGCAGCTGCGGCGTCATATTGCCAATCATCGCCACATTGTCTTGGTCACACGGAAACAGCGACATCATAACTTTTTCAGCCAACGCAATTTCTCTCATCAGCTGAAACCGTTCATCCATGCTTAAATTGGTCATATTTTTGGTATTTTCTTTCATTGGAACCAAAAAAATCCACGGATAATATTTGTTATCTTCAAACAACACGCGGCACAATTTCAAATCGGTCACATAATCTTTTGCCGCCAACCCCGGCACTAACTCAAACGCCATCATTCTCCTCCGACGCTGTTAATCTCTATTATTTGTTGTACATCAATATTTTCGCTTTCGCAAAGGTTTTTAACCGTATTCCCCTTAGAAAGTTCAAGTGCGGTAACTCCGGTTTGCACACACAAAATTGGAACTATACCCGAATTGACAGCGCCTTTGATATCTGTCCGCACCGTATCGCCAACCATGCATATTTTTGCTTTATCCGTCATTCTGCCGATTTTCTGCAGCTTTGCAAAAACATAATCATAAATATTTGTATGCGGCTTACCATATTCAATAACCTTATTGTCACACTGCCTCAACATTTCGGCGATTGTGCCATTACGCACCACAAACTGCGGAGCTTTTTCTTTTGCCAAAGGATGTCCTTCTTGCGCTAAATAATCCGGATTAGCATTAAGTGCCGGCAATTTTAATTTTGAAACCTCATTCACAATTTTTTCAAACGGTTCGGCTATTGTGCTGTCCCAAAAAACAATATTGCCTTTTTCATCGGTTTTTGCCGGCAAAAAACAGTTTTTATACTGCGGATATTTGGCTATATCTTCCGCCGTCAAAAACGGTACGCCGCAAAACACAAAATCGGCATCGTTCAAATTTTCTACCGGCTCATACATTGTGCCTGCAAACATTTTTTCATGCTTGGCACCAATAGTATAAAATTTATTACCCGAAAAACTTATTTTTTTACGGCTTAAATCAAAACGCAAAACCTCGCCGGAACTTATCATAAAAGTATAATCTCTGCCCTCAAGCAAATTCTTACGCTGATACGAGGCTACAATATCCTCATGCAGCAATGTCGCATTAGAAACAACCACCACGGTTTTGCCTTCTGCCACAAGTTTTTGCATTATTTCCTTACTATTTTTATAAAAACCTCCGCCATTCCAAAATACACCATAGGCGTCAAACAAAAACACTTCAAACTTATCTGCGATTTCTGACAAGCTGCTATAAATCATTATTTTTTTACTCCGACTTTTTGCAATATCGCCAACTTGGCTTTATGCGGCATCTTTATATTTTTATACAAAGGATGTTGCAGCACAAATTCTGCCCACAATTTGCGGCTTTGCACTCTTTTAGATATTCTCTCTGGCACAACCCAAACCCAGTCATACGCCAAAACAATCTCCCGACCACCCAGAGTTGCCTCCGTAAAAGGCAGCGTATTCAAAGCGTTTACCAAAGCCAAAATTCTCTCGGCGCGCGGAATATACTCGCGGCGGCATAAACGTGCCAGCACTCTGAATTTCATTTCTTTATGCCAGCTCAAATAGTCCGCATATCTAAAACGGCAAACCGTGCCAAAATCCCAAATCACATCATGCGCCAGCAACAAATCAAGCTGCTGTTCAATATAATCTTCAGCACTTTGCAAATTATGCACGGCATTGCAGATTTTTTCAATATTGATACCAATGTTTTCTGTCAGTTCAGGTAAATATTGGCGTATTTTTCCGCGCAAAAAAGTTGTGTCGCGGTTGGATTCGTCTTCCACCCACACAATAGCGCGCTGCCGCAGATAATCACGTAGATTTTCGGGATTTACAGCCAACAAAGGACGCAAAATAACCAATCCATCACGAACGCTATATTCTCGGATACCGCACAAACCTTCCAAACCGCTGCCGCGTTGCAAACGCATCAAAAATGTTTCTGCCTGATCTTTGGCATGATGAGCCGTTAGCAAAACGCGTACATTATTTTGGCTGCACCACTCGGCAATAAGCGCATATCTGGCTTGCCGCGCCGCCTCTTCTATTCCGGTTGTTGGCTTTTTTCCCGTCCAAGTTAAAATATGGTGTTCAATGCCATATTTCTGCATTAATCCGGCCACATATTCAGCTTCCAGACGTGAGGTAGGACGCAAGCCATGATCCACGGTCAACGCCACAATTTTTCGCCCAAACACGGCCAATTCTTCAGCCGCCTGCAAAACAAGCGCCAAGGAGTCCGCCCCGCCGGAAACACCAACCGCAACGACTTCATCTTTAATTTGATATTTAGCAAACAGTTCTTCCACTATTTGCACCCGAGTTTAGACGCTTCTGCTTGCACTCGTTTAGCCAAATCAGCATTAGCTTTTGGAAACTCTGCCTTAAAGCTTGATAATACAATACAAGCTTTTTGATTATCTTTTTGCGCCTTAAATGTAAGCCCTAACTTAAACAGACTATCCGGAGCCTTGTTACCGTTTTTATATTTTTCATAACCGTTTTTAAAAGCCACAATAGCCTTTGAATAATCTCCGCGTTTGAAATAGGTTTCACCCAACCAATATTGAGCGTTACCAGCCAGCTTATCATTTGGCGATTGTGTTAATATTTGTTGAAAAGCCATCTCTGCTTCGTCATACATTCCACCGTTCAGCGCTTCCATACCGTTGGCATAAGTTTCATCTGCTGATTTGGGCTGAGAATTTGCCGCCGTTTTAGCCTCGGCAATATCAGCAATCAGCGGCTGCGGAGCACCATCGCCGCCGGCAGGAAGATTCTTTTGAGTAGCCACATTAGAGCCGGCAATCGGAGCTAAATCATCGCCCTGAATACCATCTCCGGTCACAGCCTTAGACGCACCGGAAGCCACCGGAGCATCATATGTAGTTGGGATTGTTGGGGTTGGCGCGCTCAAATTTGCCGGAACCGGACGTCCTTCCAATATTTTAAAACGGATTTCCATATCGCGGTTTATTTTATCAAGCTTATTTTCCAACTGCTTCACCTGATATTCCAATGTATCCATACGGCCGTTAACTTTGCGGATTGTTTCGTCATATTCGCCGATTTTAACCTGTACATTTCCAGCCGCCGCTTGATCTTGATTAACTACCGTTGATTTTGAAACTTCATCTGTATTACCCACACCGCGATAAATTTGACGCTGCAACACCATTAAATCTTCTCGCAAATCTTCTATATCTTTTTGCATATCCGAATTTGCCATTGCCGGAACAGCCAACAACAAACCGCCAAGAAATAAAGAATAAGCTGCTGATTTCATAAAACGCCTCCAAAAAATTCTAAACCTAGCTTATTTGCCTTAGTACAAGCACAAAAAAATGCCGCCGATTCGGCGACATTTTTTTATTTGGTAATCAAACTGTCTGATTATTCAGCTGCGCTAACAACTGTAATTGCACGACGGTTCTGAGCCCAAGCAGCTTCGTTGTTACCCAAAACAGCTGGTCTTTCTTTACCGTAAGAAATTGTAGAAATTCTGCTTTCTTCAATACCTTGAGATACCAAATATTGTTTTACAGCGTTGGCACGGCGTTCACCCAAAGCCAAGTTGTATTCACGAGTACCTCTGTCATCGCAGTGACCTTGAACAATAACGTTTACATCGTCATGTTTCTTCAACCAAGCAACTTGAGTATCCAAAGCAGCTTGAGCTTCTGCAGACAAAGAAGAACTATCAAATGCGAAGAATACTGTGTCTGTTGTATTTTCTACAAAGTCACGAGCCAATCTTGATTCGCAGTCAGCACCGCTGAACAAGCCACCGTCGGCGCCAAAAGTAGAGCAGCCAGACAAAGCAACAAGTGCGCAGAACAAACTTAAAAGTTTTTTCATTTTATTTTCTCCATATGGTTTTTTACATTTTGTTTGCATTTCTACAAACGTTTATTTAATTGCATAACAACTAATACAGTTGGTAATTTAAGAAATATTTGTAAATTTTTCAATAACAAAAATGAAAAAAAGTGCCATATTTATAAACACATCGAGAGGCCCGGTGGTTGATGAAAAAGCACTTGCAAATGCAAGTGCTTTTTTCAACGAAATAAATCCCTT
>USCF01000022.1 GCA_900553115.1 uncultured Alphaproteobacteria bacterium | reverse complement strand
CAATTAGTCTTGAAGAACATAAATCTTCATGTTATGAATAAAATAATTTATAAATTGTGTTTTGCTGGAGGAAAAATGAAAAAAAATGCAGGTTTGATTATTTTAATAATCCTTGGAATTTTGTTTTTGGTTGCAATGAAATTAAACTGGCTGCCAAACCTAAAAAGCTCATATGCTCCTGACGAAACTCAAAATCAAGAATCGTTCAACATCAGACGGACGGAAGACGGCGTGCAGAAAAATTATTTTGACGACGGCTCGGTGCAATCGGAAACGCCTTATAAAAACAGCAAAGTCGATGGTGTTGTCAAAACCTATTATGATGACGGAACCTTGAAATCAAAAGCACAATACAGCGCCGGAAAACAAGAAGGTCAAACCGAAACATATTATCCTGACGGTTCTGTAAGTAAAACTTTTACCTATAAAGACAATCAGCTAAATGGTCCGGTGCAATCATTTAGTGACGAAGGAAAACTTTCTGTAAAAGCCGAATTTAAAAACAACGTGCAAGTGGGAACAGAAACAGGTTATTTTGATGATGGAAAAACTATCAGCTACACATTACCGTTTAATGATGAAGGCAAAATAGACGGTAAATTCACACAATATTTTGAAAACGGAAAAATTGCTTCCGAAACAACCTATATAAACGGCAAGGCCGAAGGCGCAGAACAAGTTTATTATGAATCCGGAGAATTAAAAGAACTGAATTCTTATGTAAATGATAAATATGAAGGTTCGCAAAAAACATATTATGAAGACGGAAATCTTTTTGCCGATGTAAATTACAAAAATAATGAAGTTTCCGGCGAGGCCAAAACTTATTATAAAAATGGTCAATTAATGGAAACGGCGATGTTTGCCAACAATTTGCGCAACGGTGTATATAAAAAATACTATGACAACGGCAAACTGGCTATTGAAGCAAACTTTACCGATGATGAGCCAAACGGACTAATGAAAACATATTACCGTAACGGCAATCCGGCCTCTGTTTTGCCTTATACATACAGTGTGCTGAACGGGCAACTGCAAACATTTTATGAAAACGGACAGAAAAAGTCTGTTACCGACTTTAAAAATGGCAAAATTAACGGTCATGACATTGCCTATTATCCAAATGGCAAAATCAAATATGACAGAACTTATGAAAATGGAATTTTAAGCGGTCAATCAATTGATTATTTTGACAATGGCGATATTCAAAAAACAGCAACCGTTCAACAAGGTGTCGTTGACGGCGTTGTGACGCAATATAACAAAGGCGGTAAAAAATCTGCTCAGGCCTTTGTGCAAAACAATAAAATTTCCGGACAAATAACATTGTACAAAGCCGACGGCAAAAATATTGACCAAGAAATTGGTTTTGCAAACGGAAAAATCAGCGGCAATGTCGTTACCCGTGATGACTTTGGTAATAAAGTTACTGAATCTGTTTATGAAAACGGTTTGTTCACCGGTAAAGAAGACGGATATTATAAAAACGGCTCTTTGAAATATAGACTTGTTTCAAAAGAAAAAAGCGCTAACCCGCTGCAGTTTACCGGATTGTTGACTTTGTATTATGAAGGCGGCAACAAAATGGCTGAAATTCCATATTCCAATGGTGTGCAAAACGGTACAATTCAAACATTTTTTGAAGGCAGCGGAAATCTGAATGAAAAAATAGAAATACGCAACGACCAACGCAATGGTCAATATCAAGAATATGATAAAAACGGTCAGTTGCTTGTAAACGCAACCTATAAAGATAACATGCTAAACGGTGATAAAACTTATTTTTATGCCAACGGAAAACCTATGTTGAACTTGACTTATTACAAGGGCGTGCTCAATGGAGAAGCAACCTCTTTTGACGAGCAAGGCAATAAGTTAATTTCTATGAAATTTGCCAATAATTTGCCTGATGGCGCGCAAACAGCATATTATCCTAATGGCAAGGTGAAGTTTAGCAAAAATTATAAAAATGGGGTTTGGAACGGCAAAACATATAAAGAATATGACGAAAAAGGTCTGCTTGAATATGAAGTTAAAGACAGCGGCTATGAAATCAGCTACTTAAAAAACAATGGATCAGGCAATATGATTAAAATGTCTGATAAAGAAAAAACCGAACTGCTGAAACGCATAGATAACCGCGAAACTGAAAAAGAAATTGTAACTCAATTTTTAGCCAATCAAGCTACGAAAAAATAATTTTTTAGAGGTTTATCATGATAGATTTGGAAATAAATCAGCGCTTGATAGATATTGAAATGACGCTAGACAACCAACAAAAAGCGCTTGATGATTTGAGCGAAATGGTGGTTAAGCAAGGTAAAATTATAGATACATTAACCGCGCAAAATACTTTGCTGAAAAGTATGCTGTCGCAGGATATTGTCAAACCACAGAGCGAAGAAACACCTCCGCCGCACTATTAAAGGAGAACTGAAATGCGCGTTGTTATAAAACCTACATACGAAGATTTATCTTCTTGGGCGGCAGATTATGTCGTTTATAGAATAAACAAACACCGTCCTACCCCCAAAAGGCCGTTTGTTTTGGGCTTGCCATCCGGTTCTACACCGCTTGGAATGTTTAATGTTTTGGCAAAATACTATAAAGAAGGCAAAGTTTCATTTGAAAATGTAATCTTTTTCGGCACCTGCGAATATGTTGGCGTCGGCGCCGGTGATGAACGTGGATTTCAATATGCTTTGTGGGATAAATTTTTGAAATTTGTAAACGTCAAAAAAGAACATGTGCATTTTTTGAATGGTTTGACCACAAACTTTTCTAAAGAATGCGCATCATACGAAAAAGCCTTAAAAGATTGCGGCGGCGTTAATTTATTTATTGGCGGACTGGGCGAAGACGGGCATATAGCTTTAAACGAGCCGTATTCTTCGCTAAACTCTCGCACCAGAGCCAAACTTTTGGCACCAAGCACTTTGCGCGCCAACTCTCGTTTTTTTGGTAACGATGTGAGCAAAGTCCCGACCGTAGCTCTGACTATTGGTATTGAAACCATGATGGAGGCGGAAGAAGTTTTGATTTTAGCCACAGGCGCCAAAAAAGCACAAGCTGTGCAACACGCTATTGAGGGCTATGTTTCTCACGTTTGGCCGATTACCGCTCTGCAGCATCATCCGCATGGGATTATCGGCTGCGACAAAACAGCAACAGAGCTGCTCTCGCAAGAAACAGTGCAGTATTTTTCCGAGTTGGAAAAAAATAATTTTTCTTAAGATTTTTGAATAGCCGATAGACCTGACCTGTCGGCTTTTTTGTTAAAATTATTTTTGTCGGCACAGTGCTAAAATTTGCGACAAAGCCTGCGCCGGATTGGCTAAATAAATTTGCTGCCCGTTCAAAACACAGCTGTTTGATTGTTCGTCATAACGGCAATACGGCGTTGCAAACTCCCTGCCATAAATAACGCTGTCATCAATATGAATACAAATATTATGCTCTTTGCAATATTCTGCCTTTGCTTTATTCCACAGTTCATCATCAATACGAAATGAGCCGTCGTCATAAAATTCTACCTGATGGCGCTGCTCATAATAATCGAATATGCACCAAAGTTTGGTATAGGGAATTTGATATTGATTTAGATAGGCCAAAATTGTTTCACGCGGTCCGCCGCTGATAATATAAACTTCCAGACCAATTTTTAAGGCTTCACGGCAAAATTCCCGAAAAAAATCCGGTTTGGTATTTATCACCCCATGAAAGTCCACGCCGATTTTAGGTTTAGTATCCGCTTGCTGAATCGCCAAAGTTTTTTGCATACCATTCCTTTAATGAGTTAGGGCTGAGCATTGACAAAGAATTTATATCAACTTTTGCATCGTCGGCGTTGCCGGTAATTTTATAAGTAGCGGCAAAAATCGTACCATCCTTGCTGGCAAGCAGATTGCCAACCACCGGAATTTTACCCAAAAAGCGGTTGATACTATAAGCCGGAGCAATAACGCCGTTCATTTTAATATCATCGGTAGCGCGGTTATAGGTGCCGTTGGTGGTGATACCTACAACGTTGCCCTCGGCTTTAGCCTGTTTTAGAGTCAATATTTTATATTGATATTCAAACGGTGCGTTAAAATGCGTAAAGGTCAAACCATCGCCTTTAAGCAAATCCAGCATGCCCGTAAAAGACGCCACACTCAAAAGTTTTGCCACTACCGGCGCGTTTTGAATGCTGAAATCACGCACCTGCATATGTCCGATAAACTTTTTATCGGCTTGGCGGCGAGCCTCAATTTTCATAGTTCCGCCAACCATATTGTCATACAGACGCAAAACCTTAAAAGTACTTCCGGCGTTGTTACTGTCAATAGAAAGATAGTGTTCTTTATTGCCTTTTGGAATATAGTCCAACTTCAATTTAATTGATTTATCAATACCATAGTTGCCGACCATGTGCAGTTCTTCCATACCGATACCATTACGGATTTTGGCGCTGCCGGCAAAATTTTGAATCGGCGTAGTATTGTTGGTCCACAAGCTGTTAACAGTCATAAATATGTCGGTATTGTTCGCCTTTTCAAATCCATCATCATCATTTGCCTGCACAGGAAGCTGATTATTATTCTTTTGTCGCTTACTTTTAATCTGCTCAAAAAACGGTGATAAATCATAACTCAAACCAGAAATTTCGACCTTCAGCCATGGATTTGCCGAATCACTCAGGCTGACTTTAGCGCGAGCAGACGTTTTTGGCCCTTTAATTTGATTAATATCCACTGTTTTTACTCTGCCGTTAGGATACATAGTTAATCCTCCGGCAATATTAAAGCCGGACTTTTGCAGTTTGATATTTTTTATAGACTTAATTTTATCTTTTATCAAGACAACGTCGGCACTGGCACTAGAGGCTTGATTCAAAGGCTTAACAAAACCCAAATAAGCAAAATCTATCGCCGTATTTTTCAAATCGGCCTTAACTTTTACAGAAATTTCATCATTTTGCTGAACGGTTATATCCGCATCAACCAAAGCATAGCCTGAAATATTAGGCTCTTGCAACACAGCCCAATCCAAACCCAACGCTTTTTTAGCAGCATCATCAAGTTTAAAGGAAATATTACATTTGCTCTTATATTTTTTTTCGGCAAACTTTTCATTAATCGCCAATTTTATCGGCAAAGTATCATAGTTGGCTTCACCGCTCAAACTCCAGCCATCAGAATTGACAAGCAGTAATAAATTCTGCGCCGACATTGTATGCCCTGGCACAAAATTTGAGTTAGACACATCATGCAAATCGGCCTTTACATCAACCTTAATGTCGTTGGCGTCTAAATCCTGTTTCAGCTCAAAATCAAGTTTTAATTGCACATCGACATTACCATTAATAGTTTTGGGATCAACTCCCATTCCGGCGGCTATTTTCAGCGGCTGATTATTAATCAAATTCAGCGCGTCCGTGATGCTGGAATTACCAATAAGATTTATAGAAATAAAATTATCTTCTTTGTGCAAATCATAAATATTAACATTGCCGCCGGTTATGATAACGCCATCGCTAACTCCTTTATCTACGTCAATAGAAATATTCTGCATACTAAATTTGGCGCGGCCATAAACATTATGAACATCTGGCATTCCTTCCAGATAATGCAAATCTCCGTCTTCTAAATCGGCAACACCGTCTAAACTCAGCAAACCAAAGGACTTTGCTTGGTTATCATAACCAAACTTAAACACAAACTTACCGTTTTTTGCCTGCCCGCCGGTCAAACCGTCTTTACACCATTGCCATGCCGGTTCGGCTAAGTATCTTGGCCAAAAACGAGATAAATGTTCCAACGAAAACTCGTCAATTTCAGCGGTAAATTCAGCCGTTACACCTTCAAGCGAATGTTCAAGATAATAGTTTTCCAATCCCTTGGCAACAAAGCTGATTTGCGCGGTCTGCCCACCCATTTTGAAATCGGCGTTTTTAATATTCAGTTCATCAAATCCGCCGGTAAGCTCTCCTGCCAGCACCATTTCATCTATTTCATAATTGTACTTTTCATCATTATCAAAAGCCACATAGCCATGACCACCATCAAGTTCAAAGTTGATTTTTTTGACGGCGTCACTCAAATAGGCGGCGGCATTTTCCGGATGCTGCAAAATATCCGAAACATCTATTTCTGTGTTGATTTTGCCATTAACCGGAACATTAATGCTAAATCCGGATTGCGTTTCTTCATCTGTCAGCTGGGTGTCGAAACTGCTCATAATATCCGATAAAATCAAATCCGAAAAATAAACTTCCAAATCCAACTTATCGCTGGAAGCATGATATTCACTTTCAAACCCTACGGAAGCAACCTTATCATTTAAGTTAACCAAAGCATCGGCGTTAAGCTCCAAATTCACCAAGTTGCGGCTAAATTCAAAGTTCAAATCCGAAAGCATCCATTTGCGCCCCAAATCAACTTCATGAAATTCCACTTCAGCGCCTTTAATATTGATGTTGTTTACATAACTTTCCGGATAGATTTTTTCGGGAGAATTATAATTGTTCAGAAAATCCTTGAACTTATCGACATAAAACGCCAATTTCTTTTTGTTTGCCTCGTTAATATGTTCTTTTTCCACCCCGTAATCGGCAAAAATATACACCGTCGGATTATCCAAACTAACATCGCTTGGAGCAATAATACCTTTTAGCAAAGCGCGCAGGCTGAACGACAGATAAAGCTTTGGTGCACTGATGGCAAAAGTGCCGTCTTTCTTTTTGAGGTTAATATCTTCGGCCGTAATGCGCAGCGGCTGAACTGAACGCACCAGCTCCAAGTTAACCTTGCCTAAACCAACGCTGTAATCGCTTTCATCATAGTTTAGCGCCTGAATGATATATGGCTTTAAATATGGAACTGAAATCGGGCCTTTATATAAAGTCCACAAAAATAAAAGCATCACAACAAACATACCAACCATAAAAAAATCTATGGTTTTGCGAAGAAAATATAATTGCGGCGATAACTTTTTCATATTCTTTCCAAATTATGTTAACCTATACGGCAGAATTGTCATTTTGTATTTTTTGCGCCAGCGCGGCCGATAAAAACAAATCTATATCACCATCCAAAACGCCTTTTACATCGGCTGTTTCTGCATCGGTGCGCAAATCTTTTATCAAGCGGTACGGTTGCAAAACATAAGAGCGAATCTGGAAACCCCAGCCATTATCGCCTTGATTATCCCGCACCTCTTGCGCCTTGTCGGCACGCTTTTGCATTTCTCTTTCATATAAGCGCGCCCGCAGCATTTTCCAACAGTTATCACGGTTTTGAAATTGTGAACGCTGAGTTTGGCTGGAAACGACAATACCTGTTGGAATATGGGTAATACGCACCGCCGAATCCGTTTTATTAATATGCTGACCGCCGGCGCCGGAAGCACGGTAGGTATCAATTCGGCAATCTGCTTCATTTATTTCTATTTGAATATTGTCATCAATCACCGGATACACTCCAATTGAGGCAAAACTGGTGTGACGACGGGCGGCGCTGTCAAACGGAGAAATACGCACCAAACGGTGCACTCCACTTTCTGACTTGAGCCAGCCATAGGCATTGTGTCCGCTGATTTTGATGGTTGCAGATTTCAAACCAGCTACCTCGCCTTCGGTTTCTTCTATGTATTCAACTTTATAATGGTGAGTTTCGGCCCAACGCGTATACATTCGCAAAAGCATCTGCGCCCAATCCATAGCCTCGGTTCCGCCACTGCCGGCATGAACTTCTAAATAAGTGTCGTTAGCGTCGGCCTCTTCCGAAAGCAAAGCCTCTAGTTCTGCGTGCTTAACCGTTGCCTGTAATTCATTTAAATTGTTTTGCAACTCCTCAAGCATGGCTTCATCATTTTCACTTTCGGCAAATTCCACCATTTCGGCATAATCATCGAGTGAGCGCACATAACCGTCATAAGCGTCTAATGAAGCTTCCAGAGTGTTTTTTTCACTCATTAGTTTTTGCGCTTTTTCCTGATTATCCCAAAGATTGGGGTCGGCAGACAAAGCTTCCAGCTCCTCGCGGCGCTGCACAGCATTGTCATAGTCAAAGAGACCTCCTTAGCAATTCTAACGATTGCTTTATTTCATTGATTAAATTATAAAATTCGGCCTTCATCTTTAGTATTCGCCTCCCATTTGCACTGCGCTCTCGTCATCTTCCGGACCTGCGATATTGTCATCATCATCGCCGATAACGCGCTGTTTGTTATTAAATTCAAAATCAGGTTTTAAAGCCTCGATAATCACAGTCGAATCGCTTGGAGACGACGGTTTACCAGTTTGCGGATTTACACGCACCAATTTGATTCCTTCCGGTATGCGGAAATTTGTATCCGGCGTGTTTTTCAAAGCTTCTGCCATAAAATCATAAAAAATAGGTAACGCCGAATGAGCGCCGGTTTCACTGCGTCCCAAACTTATTGGTTCATCATAGCCAACATAAACGCCGGCTACCAAATCCGGAGTAAAGCCCACAAACCAAGCGTCCTTAGTTTCATTGGTTGTACCGGTTTTGCCGGCAACATGGCGGTGCAAGCCGTTCAATCTGGCGCCAGTTCCGCGTGTTGCCACACCTTCAAGAATAGAAGTCATTTGATAAGCCGACAATGGATCAACCACTTGTTCGCGCACAACGTGAAAATCAGGAACCGGCTGATTTTCCCATTTTGTTGCCTTACAATCCGGACAAGGTGTTTGCTCGTGGCGATAAATAGTACGTCCCTTGCGGTCTTGAATACGTTCAATCATATATGGCGGAACTTTTTTACCACCGTTTACTATCACGGCATAAGCTGCAACCATATTAATGACTCTGGTATCGGCGGCGCCCAATGATGATGACAAGTACGGCGCCAAATGGTCGTTTACGCCCATACGTTTTGACATATCAACGATTTTATCCATACCTATATCCTGCGCTAAACGAACTGTCATCAGGTTTTTGGATAGCTCAACGCCGCGGCGCAAAGTCATAAGTCCATAAAACTTTTTTGAAAAGTTAACCGGTTTCCATTTTGGCAAGCCTTCGCCTTGATCCAAAACAAACGGAGCGTCCAAAATCAAATCCGTCGGCGAATAGCCAAGCTCCAGCGCCGTCAAATAAACAAACGGCTTGAAAGTAGAACCGGTTTGACGATAAGCCTGTGTGGCGCGGTTAAATTGCGATTTAGCAAAAGAAAATCCGCCGACCAACGCCAAGACCTTACCGGTGTGAGGGTCCATAACCGCCATACCGCCTTCAATCTCCGGAATTTGCCGCAGATTATAATTTTCTTTATTTTTTTCGGCGGTTTTCTCAACATAAATCACATCGCCTTTGCGCAGAACCTGCTCCACCGAAGTCGGAACCGGCCCCATATTCTGCCCTTTTTCGGCATGACGAGCCCAAGCCAGCAGCGGCAATGGAATCTCCCCGTTTGCGCCGTCAGCAGTTTCTATTTCAGCCTTATCTTTAGTAACTTTGAGTACTACGGCTTTTTTCCAGCTTTCCTCTGCACCGCTGGTTAATTTGGCATCTGCTAAGCTTTTTTTGTAATTTTCATCAATTTTTATAGAAGTTGTCGCCCCGCGCCAACCATGACGGCGGTCATATTCAAGCAAACCTTTGCGCAAAGCCTTGGTGGCTATTTCCTGCAAACGCGGATCAATGGTAGTACGCACAATTAAACCGCCCTGATAAAGCGCTTCATCGCCAAAATTACGGCTTATCGTACGACGTACCTCTTCGCTATAATACTCTGTATCCTTCAAAAATCCACTTTTACGTTCCACAACTTTCAAAGGACGCTTTTTGGCTTCTTCCGCCTCTTTTTCACCAGCGTACCCATCTTCAACCATACGTGAGATAACCCAGTTGCGGCGAGCAACAGCTGCATCATAGTGAGTTTTAGGATTATAATTGTTTGGCCCTTTCGGTAAGGCGGCTAAATAAGCAATTTCATCTAAAGTCAAATCATCAAGCGACTTGCCAAAATAGTTCATCGCCGCGGCAGCCACGCCATAAGCGCGGTTACCCAAATAAATTTCGTTCAGATACAACTCTAAAATATGATCTTTGGAAAAAGCCTTGTCAATACGGCGCGCCAAAATAGCTTCTTTAATTTTTCGGGTATAGGAAAGCTCGGAACTCAGCAAAAAGTTTTTTGCCACTTGCTGCGTAATCGTAGAAGCGCCCGCCGGACGGCGGCCGGTGCCGATTTTTTTCAAATTACCCAAAACCGCGCGGACTATACCGATATAGTCAATACCTGAGTGAGTATAAAAATGTTTATCTTCTGCAGCGATAAAAGCATGTTTTACCTTATCCGGAATTTTTTCAATCGGCACAAACAAACGCTTTTCGGCAGCGTATTCCATCATAACTTGACCATCACCGGCAAACAAACGGGTTGTGACCGGCGGTTCATAAGTTTCGAGCTGACGGTAATCAGGAATTGTTATATTGATTTTGGTCATTCCATAGGTAAGACCAATTATCAAAATAATCAAAAAAAACAAAGCCATACTGGCTAAATATGATAAAAGTTTCAGCATTTACACTCACTTAAGCGAATTAAAAGTTAGTGAAAATTTATTACAATCTTAAAAAAATGCAATAAAAATATCACAGTTTAC